>JANOGL010000105.1:0-3018 GCA_031405985.1 Acidobacteriota bacterium
AAAACGAGTTCGCATTCAAATGTCCGATGGCTCGATAGTCGAGTTCAGGAAGGACGATATTCGTTCTCAATGTGGATTCGTGACCGCTGGAAACAGCAATTGTACTGCAAATGCAGCGGGAAGTTATTTGTCGGTTGATGGCTCAAAAATGCGTTTGGAGTATCACGAACTTCAGCCGAACGGTCAAAGACGTCATGTACTCTATTTGCCCGACGGAAGCCGCTATCTTTTTCCTTTTGCCAACACCCAAAACTCCACATTATCGGCAGCTAATTTTGTAGAAGCGGAAGAGTTTTTCGATGTAAACGGTAACAAGATGACCTTCGACCGTTCGACCCGCGTTTGGAACGATTCGATGGGTCGTTCGTTTACAAACCCGTTCGTACCTGAATCACCAGATTTCTCAAACCCAGCTATAGAAAGTCTTCAGAATGTCACCCTACCCGGCATTGGTGGCAACAGAACAGCACAACTAGCGTGGAAAAGACTTAAAACTCCGGGTTGTGAGACAGACACTTCAAGTAGTTGCGGTGAGAGTGTTTTAGAAGATCCCACTCAGGAACTTCGTTTTATTGGGTCTGAAACTTGGGGTGCAAACTCGGTCGATAATGCGAATCAACCATCACTCTTTCAAGGTCGTCAATGGTCGGAAAATAATGGCGGCGTCATTTATAACTTTAAGGAAAATGTTGCGTGGAATCGAATTGCAAACGAGGCGGCGACGAGATTTAACCCTGTTGTTTTGAAAGAAGTAGTTCTACCGGATGGGTCAAAGTATGAGTTCAGATACAACATATATGGCGAAATCAGCAAGATACGCTATCCAACAGGGGCGTTAGAAAGATTTTCTTATAATTCCATTCCGCCGATGGGCTACGACATGGCTGATACGTTCGACAAAGCGAACCGTGGCGTAGTCGAAAGAAAGGTTTATTTGAATGAACAATCCGTGGCAAACAATTCCCCTTCGCAGCATTGGCGTTACGCAGCAGAACTCGCGTCTGCAACAGGACAGCCAAACAGGTACAAAATTAAGATAACGGCACCCGATGAAAGTGAATCCGAGCGATTTATCCACATCTCGTCCGGGTTCGGTTACGGGTTTTCAAACTCTATCGATGGAACCGCATATGAAGAAAAATCATTCGCGGCACCCGACGCTACTGGCGTAAAGCGGCTTGTTAACAGAACGCTTACGGAATGGCACCAAGACGGTCCATTACCGAATGGATATTCTCAGGCGACGAGAGACCCTAGACCCAAAAGGAAAGTCTCACTCACATTTGAAAATGGCGAGGCTCTCGCCACGATGTCTGAAATGGAATACGAAACGCCAGGAGAAAATGGTAGTACTGCGCCGGATGATCGACGTTATTTTGCACGCCTGAACTTAAAGCAGACAAAGTCGTATCATTACCTGCCGTTAACAGCATCCCAAAGCGAAAACCTTGACATTAATGGGATCAAAAATCTGTTCTACCAGTCTGGGCAAGCTGCGAGTATTACTCAGACTGATTACTCCTATAGCGAACAATATCTAAATCGTGGCATTCCAAGCCGACCCTTTGAGACGCGGGTTATTGATCCGGCGAATCCGGCGAATGTGCTTGCAAAGAGTCAGGTTGTTTACGACCAAACGGATTACTTCGATAACAATTACACGACGACGAATTGGGAAAATCCGAATTCGACGCTTCGCGGCAATGTGACGACGGCAAGAACTTGGGTCAAGGAAACGGACACGTGGCTCGAAACGCACACGACGTATGACAACTTCGGCAACGTGCGAAAGGTCTGGGATGCGTCGGGCGACACGACGAAGTTTGTCGAAACGCAATACGATCCGCTCTACAAATACGCCTATCCGACGAGCGTGACAACGCCCGCACCCGATCCGAACAACACGGGTCACGGCACGGATCAGACTTCGACAGCATCGACGACGTATGATTTCAACACGGGATTGCCATTGACCGTGACGGATGATTTTGGGCAGGTGATGGCGACGGAGTATAACGATCCGCTTCTGAGGCCGACGCGGATAATACCGCCTCCGGGAAGTGGAATAATTGAGAATGTTTATGGTGATCAGCCGGGAAATATATTTATTAAAACTAGAAGGCAGGTGACTGCAAATAGCTGGAACGAATCTATAAGCTCGCTTGACGGCTTGGGGCGCGTGTTCCAAACACAGGCGAAAGATGCCCAAAAGACCACTTACATGGATACGGAGTTTGACAATATGGGGCGTGTCAAACGTTCTACGAAACCTTACCTACTTGGTGAGACGAAAAACTGGGTTGAAACTGTCTATGACTCCGTAGGAAGGATTTCTGAAATTGTCTCTCCAGTTATTTCTGGCGAGCCAGTTCCAGCGAAGATAAAAACGGAATACGACCTTGCAACATCTGGTGATCAAATTGGCACGGTGGTTGTTGGGATTAATCAGGCTGGGAAAAAAGGACGGTCCATATTGAATGCTCTTGGGCAACTTATCAGATTTGATGAGTTGAACGACGCCGGTGAACTTGGCCCTATCAGCAACCCGACACAACCTACCTACTACACCTACGATAGAATTGGAAAATTGAGGAAGGTATCGCAAGGCAATCAAAACCGCTTTTTCATGTATGACGCGTTAGGTCGAATGATTCGCATCAGACAGCCTGAACAGGACACAAATCCTGATTTGGCAGTAAATGATCCCATCACGGGAAATTCACCATGGAGTGCGAGTTTCAGCTATGACAACAATGGCAATCTACTCTCCTCAACAGATGCAAAGGGAGCCGTAATTACCTATACGTATGACAGATTAAATCGACTGACTACACGGAATTACACGCTTCCTCAGACGACCGATCCGAAAAAAATAACATATACCACTTCAAATGTGACATTCAAATATGACGGTTTGTTAAGTCCTCTTCCCAACGGCCAAACTCAATCTGCTGGCATGACCTTCCCGAGGCTGGCCCTGCGACGATCGAAGCCGCGGACGCCGGAGACGAAATCTCC
>JANOGL010000114.1:0-16861 GCA_031405985.1 Acidobacteriota bacterium
CTTCGGTGCCGAGCGGCGAAAGGACTTTGAGGTTTTCGAGCGGATTGCCGTTGACGACAATGAGATCGGCCTTGTAGCCGACACGGATTCGGCCAAGCGAATCTTCTTTACCAAAAATTTTTGCTCCGTTCGATGTTGCATGTTGAATTACTTTCAGCGGATGAAAACCGGTTTCCTGATGTAGCTCTAGTTCGCGGATGAGGCCAAAGCCGTACATCTGATAGATAAATCCGGCGTCTTCGCCCGTCCCGATCAAGCCGCCGCGCCGCTCAAATTCATACAGAGCTTTCATCCAGATGCGATAATTCTCTTTCCAAAACGTTTCATCCGTCGATGACCAGCCGATGAAGTACGAGCCGTGATTCGCCGGATTCGGTTTGAAGTATTCTTCGAGAACAGGATGCAGATATTCAGCGAACGCCGGGTTTGTCTGCGCGCGTTGCAGATCGCGTGACGCTTCGTAAATCACAAGCGTCGGGTCCCAAGCGACGTTTGCTTCGACCATGCCGTCGAGAACCTTCATCAACCGGTCCCAATTCGCCTCACGCCACAAGCGACCCGCGTAGCGAAAGCGGTGAACTTCGTCGTTGTAATTGTAATAAGAAGGAAAATTTTGTCTTCCCGATTCGATCGCAGCGTCCGGCACGCCGTACCAATGTTCGATCGATGTTGTGCCGCCCTTGATGTCGTCCCACGCATTCGTTTCTTCAACACCGACGTGGTGCATGACGCGCATTCCCTGCTTTTTCGCTTCGTCCATCATCGCGGCCATCAGGTCACGGTCGATGGTGTAAAGTTTGATGCCGTCGTAGCCGGCGGCTTTGAGATCGCGAACTCGCTGTCGGACTTGTTCAGACGTATTTTGATTCGGTCCAGGAAAGCCTCCGTAAGCAAAAATGCGCGGTCCCACGAGTTTGCCCGCGGCTACGGAATCGCGATAGCCGAGAATCTCCGCGTTGGCCCAGGCGTCGCGCACGGTCGTAATCCCGCATGCGAGCCAAAGCTTTGTCACGTATTCGACCGGCATGGGCTTGCCGCCACGCTCGTTGTGCGTGTGGCCGTGAAGGTTTATCAAGCCCGGCAGAACGTACTTGCCAGTTGCGTCTATATCGAGATCGCCCTTCGCAGGCCGTCGTGCACGTCCCTCTTTTGCCGCAACAGGATCGAAGCCGACGATCTGCTTTATCGTGTCGTTCTCGACGACAATATCGAACGGCCCGGCCGCCGGTTTGCCGCTGCCGTCGACGACCATTGCTCCGCGAATCACGATTCGACCGAGCCGCTTGCCCGAGAGAGATGTCGGATCGGCCTGACCAAAAACTGTAGAGCTAGCGAGCAAAACAAAACAGGCGATGCCCAAAAATGAGCGTTTTAACAACATGATTTAAGTAAGCTCCTGATGTCTTAGGTTCGATACAGCCAAGCGTTTGAGCTGACGATCGGGCCGTCGGTGTAGCCGCCGGCGATCAATACCTGCCCGTCCTTTAGCAATGTCGCGGTTGCAAACAGCTTCTTCGCCCCCATATCACCGGCGGCACGCTGGAAACTATTTGTTTGCGGGTCAAAGATCTCCGCGCTGCTCGCGCCGCCCGCAATTAAGACCTTACCGTTCAGAAGAAGTATGGTCGTGCCTTGCAACTTGTACCGCGGCGAGTTCATTTCCGTGGCGATAGCAGTGAACATAGCTTTAGCCGGGTCAAAAATCTCAGCGTTTCGATAAGCGCCGGCGCCATCGCGCTCATCCGAGCCTCCGACGACCAGCACACGCCCGTCGTTTAGCATCACGGCGTCATGCTTATGCCTTTTAACGGTCAAATTACCCTGTGCGGAAAACCGACCTGACTTTGGATCGAATATCTCAACGCTCGAATAGATCACAATATTCGCGCGCCTGCCCTTATGACCGCCGGTTATGAGGACGCGTCCGTCCTTTAGCAAAGTCGCCGTGTGGGATTCGCGTTCGGTTATCATCGAGCCGGTCGCGGTGAACTTGTTAGTCTGCGGATCATATATTTCGGCGGTGGAAAGGAACGTCCAGCCCGGGCCGACGCCGCCGGCGAGCAGCACCTTACCGTCGTTCAAGAGCGTGGCAACATGATCGCTGCGCCCGGTAACCAAACGCCCCGCGCTCGTAAATCGGTTCGTCTCCGGGTCGAAGATCTCCGCCGTGTCTAGATAGTCACCGTCAAAACCACCGGCGATCAGCACTTTTCCATTCGGGAGAAGCGTCGATGTGTGACTCGCCCTTGCCGTTGACATGTTCGCGGCCGGAGTAAACGTTTTGGTCGCCGTGTCATAGATCTCGGTGCTTGTCAGCCTGCGCTCGTTGCCGATAAAACCGCCCGCGATGAAGACCCGTCCATCGAGCAACCGCGTCGCCGTATGCGCCGCGCGCCGGGATTTCATATCCGCGATCGAGTTGATCGTGCCCCGCGCCCGCCAGGCCTTGACGTTATCGTTTCCCGTTTGCGATCTGCAGCCTGAGACTAGTGTCAGAATCAAGCTTGCCATCCAAAAGCCGGTAATTCCTCGCCCTAAACTTCCCTTCATGGTTACCCCCACTTCACCCGCTCGGCATTTTTGCCGTTTGTGGCCAACTATGACAAAATTACGTTTTATTTTACAACACTATGTAGAAACAGGAAGGTTAATAATGGCTGGAAGAAATAAAGTTACGGTTGTCGGAGCGGGAAATGTCGGTGCGACGGCCGCTCATTGGATCGCGGCAAAAGAACTCGCGGACGTAGTTTTGGTTGATATTGTCGAAGGCACGCCGCAGGGCAAATCACTTGATCTCGCACAAGCGGCGCCGATTGATGGATTTGACGTCAAGCTCGTCGGTACAAATGGTTACGAGGAAACGGCGAACTCCGACGTAGTCATCATCACGGCCGGTTTACCGCGAAAGCCCGGCATGAGCCGCGACGATCTTTTGAAGACAAACTCGGACATCGTCGGCGCGGTCACGGACGAAGTTGCAAAACATTCGCCGAACTCATTTATCATCGTCGTTTCAAATCCGCTCGATGCCATGACACAGGTCGCGTTTCGCCGCTCGGGCTTCCCGAAGAATCGCGTTATGGGGATGGCGGGCGTTTTGGACGCCGCGCGTATGCGATGTTTTCTCGCTGAGGCTTTAAACGTTTCGGTTGAGAACGTCACGGCGTTTGTGCTCGGCGGCCACGGCGACACGATGGTTCCGCTGCCGCGATATTCGACATGCGCGGGTATTCCGATCACCGAGCTTTTGTCAAAAGAACAGATCGAGGCGATCGTCACGCGCACTGCCAACGGCGGCGCTGAGATCGTGGGTTTGCTCAAGACCGGTTCGGCCTATTACGCGCCATCGCTTGGTGCGGTCGAGATGACAGAGGCGATCCTTAAAGATAAAAAGAAGATTCTGCCGTGCGCAGTCTTTCTCGAGGGCGAGTATGGAGTCAGCAATCTCTTTGTCGGCGTGCCGGTCAAGCTCGGCAAAAACGGCGTCGAGCAGATAATCGAGATTAATCTCACAAACGACGAGCGCACCGCCCTGCACAAATCGGCTGCCGCGGTTCAGGAGCTGGTCGATATTCTGAACATATAAAATCTGACATTTCAACATTAATAACATCGAGAGCAGGAAGGCCAAACGGCCTTCCTTTTTTTGCGGTCAAAATCGTTCACCAGAACGTCAAAATCATTCACGATGACCGATTCGTGAATCATAAAACATATTCCACTCACTGCTAACTCTCATTATTTCTATATTTACACGTATGGCATACGCGTTGCTAAATCGGCTGCGTCGCATATTGTGCGCGAATTTGAATGGTTACCGACATGAAAGCTAACTTAAAAAAACTTCTTGTTTCACTGGTCGTCTTCGCAATGTCGATGCAGGTACTGTCGATCGGCATGACGGCGCAGCTTCGCGGCAGGGATAAGAAAGCGGCCGATGTAGTCGAATCAAAAGCTGAGCTTCAGGAAGACTTCTCAACGAAGAAAAAGATTTCGCCGGACTTGGAAGAAATGGCAAACGACGCGTTTCACGGTATGCGTGAGGATCGCATGGAAAAAGTGATCATCCAATTAAAGTCAGACACGTCACTCAACCAAAATTTTGACGGTCTCGCGCCGCAAGATCGCGAAAATATTTTTGCCCGCGAGGCGCAAGCTAATAGAGATAAGAAAGGACTTCTCGTCAGCGATCTGGCGAATGTCGGCGGCACTTTTAAGAAGGCATACAACAATCTCGGTCTCGTGAGCGCCGAACTTCCGCTTTCAAAAATCAAGCAGCTTGTAGAATCCGACAACGTCGCATACGTTTCGCCCGACCGCGAGATTCAATCATTTCAACATATAAACACGACCACTGGTTATTACATCCCCGGCATTAGCGACAAGGGCGACAGCGACTCGAGCACGTGGCTTAGCGGCGGCGTCGGTCACGTTGCCGTTATCGACAGCGGCATTGATTCATCGCACTTGTCAGTAAAATGGGGGGCGTCAACCGCAAAGGTCAAGTACACCCAGGACTTCACAGGTGAGAATATCAATGGAGATCCTTATGGACACGGCACACACGTAGCTTCTATGCTCGCGGGCGACCAACAGGTAAGCGACGGAGCGTATCACGCACCTGCTTCGGCCAGCAACATTATCAGCCTTCGCGTACTGAATGGCTACGGCATTGGATCGACGAGCAATCTCATCGCAGCGCTTGACTGGGTCGTTGCTAATAAAGCCGCGTGGAACATACGTGTAGCGAACTTGAGCGTCGGTACGGCCGCGAGAGACAGCTATCTTAACGATCCGCTGTGTCTGGCAGCTCGTCGAGCGGTTAACGCAGGCATTGTTGTCGTGGCGTCAGCCGGTAATTTTGGCAAAAACCTGCTCGGCAGCAAACTTTACGGTACTATTGGCAGTCCCGGAATCGAGCCATCGGTGATTACGGTCGGCGCGGCCAACACATTCGGAACCGAATGGCGAGGGGACGACACAGTTGCTTCGTTTAGCTCGAAGGGCCCAACCCGCGGTTATCGAACTCTTAGCAACGGCGCACGAAAATACGATAACCTGATCAAACCGGACATGATCGCGCCGGGTAACAAGATCATCGGAGCCCGCGCTTACCACAACGGAATAGAAAATCTGTTGTCCAGGACTTTTACATCATTACGCGTAAACGGTACCGTTGGGGATACCGATGAACAGGTGATGTATCTCTCAGGCACGTCGATGTCTGCGCCGATCGTTGCGGCAGCCGCGAGCTTGCTTATCCAAACCAATCAAAACCTGACGCCGAATCTGGTAAAAGCGATCTTGATGTATTCAGCGCAACCCTTGCCAAACCTAAACTCTTTCGAGCAAGGCGCAGGTTTGCTCAACATCGACGGCGCTGTACGCATAGCAAGACTGGTCAAGGCGACGCCTTCGACAAGCAACGGCAGCGCCTTGCTGAAAAGTTCTCTGCCCTCATCTAAGTCAAGCAATTTCTGGGGCGAGACGGTTTACTGGGGCAAAGGCGTGATAACGAATCACGGCTTTCTCTACGGCAATGACCTGATGACCAAATGGCAGGGAATGTATGCCAACGGCGTACTCGTAGGTGATGGAACTCCGTTCTCGGGGAGCAGTTTGTCGAAATCGTCATCGCTGACTTCAGGAACACTTACGCTTTACCAAGGCGCGATCCGCAACAACGGCGTGCTCGTCGGTGATGGAACGCTCTATCTAGATGCAAACGCAATGGGCAGCAGCCCGACACCATTCCTCAACGCGCAGGGTGTGCTCGTCAGTGACGGCGTGCTGGTCGGTGACGGAGTCCTCGTCGGCGACGGTGTCCTTGTGGGTGACGGTTACTCATATTCGTTATATGTTCTGGGCGATAACACCGCCTGCATGCTTCCCGCTCCTTGAGGTCTGGGACAACTCCTCACGAGCGGCGACGGGCCGGGTTCTTATTGAGCCCGGCTCTTTATTTTTGAATGATCATAATTTGGTCATTCTGACCTATTCGGTCAGTCACCGTGACTTAAGAAACTGCCTTTGAGCAATCCATCAAACTGCTAACTCACATTATTTCTTCACTTAACACTTTGGCACGGCCTTTGATAAAGGAAATGCGGAGCGGCGTGCGCGCCGAATAAAACTTTTGACTTAATCAACAGGAGTTATGGTTATGAACATTTCAATTTTTGGATTCACGAAGACGAGAAAGTTCGCAGTCATTGCGTTACTTGCTTCGTTTATATTTTCAAACGCGTTTGCGGTCGGTGTTGTGAACAACAACAAAACGGCTGCATTCACTAAATCGGCTGTGACTGCAAAGTGCACGACCGATCTTACGCAGCTTGGCCGTGAAGGAAGACTGCAAGAGAATTCGCGTTTTGAAAAAGAGACTACAAAGCTTATCAGCGTTTTGGCAAATGCCAATGGTCGTCAGCCAGTGATCGTCGATGAAGACAAGGCCGTTCAGGAAACGGTTGTCGAACAGGTAGCAATCCGCATCGCGATGGCAAACGTCCCGGCAAAACTCGCGATGCGCACGATCCTTAAGATCGAAACTGCAAAGCTCTTTTCAAACGCAAATTCGAGCGACGAAGCTGCTGCAATGATCGACGCGATCGTTGCGGACGCGGTTGCTGCTAACGGCAGAGTCATTTTGTTCGTCGATGAGCTCACGAATCTCGTCGGCGAAAAAGCCGTGACGCAGAGTCTCTTCAACGCAGTTGTTGAGGGCAAGCTCGTCGTCATCGGCGGCAGCTCGGCTGCGGCTTATGAAGAGCGCATCGAATCTAAATCTGAGATCGCTGGCCATTTCACCGGTATTCTTGTTACGGATAATAGTTCGAACTCGGCAGTCGCCGAGAACAAAAATGCTGACGACGAAGGTTATCGCGGCGACAACGTTTCGCCGGATCTTCGCGACATGATGGCAAATGATCCGAGCGGCTCAACGCGAGTCGACGTTATTTTGCAGGCAAAAGATGCTGATAACGCCTCGCTCCGGCAGATGCTCGCAAACGGTCAGGCTCGCATCAACGAGCGCATCGGCAACGACGAAACGCTCGTCGTCAATCTGCCGCTTTCGCTGCTGGGCACGCTCTCGGCGAGCGGTCTGATGAACTACGTTTCGCCTAATCGTCCTACGGTCAGGACAGGGCATGTCGATGTCACGACGGGCGCTTCGCTGATGCGATCACAACCCGCAAACGGAACGCGTCCTGCATACACGCTCGACGGAAACAGCATCGGTATTGCGGTTCTTGATTCGGGTATCGATCCAGGCCATAACGGATTTAAGGATGCCGGAGTTTCGCGCATCGCAGCAAATGTCGATTTCACAGGTTCGGGTATTGGTGACGGTTACGGCCACGGAACCCACGTTGCCGGACTTGCCAGCGGAAGCAAGATCGGACACTTTGAAGGAATCGCTCCGAAATCGAAGGTCATCAGCGTCAAGGTGCTTAACAACAATGGTGCCGGACAGACGACCTGGCTCCTCAACGGTTTGAACTGGGTGCTGGCAAACCATGCTGCACACAACATCAAGGTGGTCAATCTGAGCCTCGGCGGCGATGCCGTCGATTCATACACAAACGATCCGGTTTGCCTGAAGGTTAAGGAACTCGTCAACGCCGGCATCGTGGTTGTAGCCGCAGCAGGAAACGTCGGCAAGACTTCGACTGGAACCAAGGTTTACGGCGGTATCCACTCACCGGGCAATAGCCCGTACGCTATAACGGTAGGCGCGACCAAGTCGATGGGAACAGTTAGCCGTTCCGACGATTCGATTGCGAGCTTCAGCTCACGCGGCCCGACGCGCAGCTCCTACACGAACTCAGCCGGCATAAGGATTTACGACAATCTGATCAAGCCAGATCTCGTCGCTCCGGGCAACAAGCTGGTTTCATACAAGAGCGGCAGCAGTTCGTCTCAGCCGACCTTGGAACTTACTTTGGCCACAGGTCAAACCAGCTCTGATAAAAAGATGAGATTGAGCGGAACGTCGATGGCGTCTCCCGTAGTGGCAGGTGCTGCGGCGTTGTTGATGCAAGTCAATCCCAACTTGACACCAGGCATGGTGAAGATGCTCCTACAATATTCGGCGCAGCCGATCGCTGGTGCCGATATGTTAGAGCAGGGTGCCGGTCAGCTAAACCTTGAAGGTGCCGTGAAGATTGCTAGATCGCTGCGAACGGACTTGGATTTCGAGACTGCCGCGAACGGCACGTCACAGATTCCGATAGGCTGGGTCGCCCCCACGGCAAGCTCGACCGTCGGTGGAACCACATTTCCATGGGCGCAGATGATCGTAAACGGACACACGACAATGAAAGGCACGATTTTGCTTTCGCTGTTTCAGGGCGTTTACAAACGCGAGCGGGCGTTTCTCGACGGTATCACCATAACCAACGGTGAACTCTTTTCGATAAACACGGTCGAGGGTTTTTACACGGCGGGTCTCACGCTTGGCTCAAGCGTCACGCTCAGCAACGGAGGTGCCTACGGCAGCGGTACGGTCGTTCTGGCGTCCGGCGTTTTAGTCGGTGACGGCGTCTTGGTCGGCGACGGCGTGCTCGTCGGAGATGGCGTTCTCGTAGGCGATGGCGTTTTGGTCGGTGACGGTGTTTTAGTCGGTGACGGTGTCTTAGTAGGAGACGGCGTTTTAGTCGGCGACAGCATCATGTCCGGTGACGAAACACTTTGGGAAGAATAGTTTTTCAACTGAAAATAAATATAGGAGGAAAAGACAATGAAAAGCCAAATCAAACAAGTCGCAGTTGAAAAACATAACTTTAGTCAGCCAATGATAATGATGGCCCCGGACATGAGCCGCGTCATCGAGTTGAAAAACGAAAACACCAGCGAAGTGCTTGCCTTCTTAAGCGTTCGCCCGGTCCACACGGTTGTCATGACCAGCTTTATCAATGACAACGGCATCGAGAGCGAACTGAATCGCGGCGTCTATTACGGATACCGTAATTCGAAAGGCGAGCTCGAAGGCGTGGCTCTGATCGGACACTCGACATTGGTCGAAGCCCGCAGCGACGCTAGCCTCATGGCTCTTGCCCATCAGGCACGAAATGCTGCAACACCGCTTCACCTCGTGATGTCGAGCGGTGACGCTGCGACCCGGTTTTGGAACTACATGACCGACGGTCTAAAAGCTCCGAGACTCACCTGCACCGAAGCCCTTTTCGAGATCTCATTCCCGTTCGCGGTTCGCGGCCAGGAACACAAACTCGAGACGGCTACGATGGACTGGCTGATCCCGGTTGCCGAAGCTCAGGCCGAGGTTGCATTCATCGAATGCGGCGTCGACCCGATGCGACGAGACCGCGAAGGCTTTCTCAAGCGTGTCGCACGACGTATCGAACAAAATCGCGTCTTTGTCGTGACCGATGGTGAAAACCTTGTCTTCAAGGCCGACATCATCGCCGAAACCGACAACACAATTTACTTGGAAGGCATTTACGTGTCGCCCGAGTATCGCGGAAAAGGCATTGGTTCGGACTGTCTCGCGGCTCTATCGCTCGAGCTTCTCGGCCGCGTCGAGAACATCTGCATGCTCAGCAATGTGGAGTTCAAATCGGCTCATAGAAGCTTCGCTAAAGCTGGTTATCGCAACACCGACCACTGCACGACGCTCTTTGCTTAATGTAAGAAAACACTAGACAAAGATGTTGTGCATGCATGATAATAAGGAAGGCTGCCCCCAACGGCCTTCCTCTTTCATTTATCGCTAAGATCCCATAAATTATCCGTTTGTAGCGCCAGTATCAGTCCACTAGCGCGTTTGCAGCCCTAAAACCGCAATGAAACAATGGTCAAAATCAGACGTCTTCATGGCTATAGTGATAGTCGTAGGGACAGTGTGTTTCAGTTTGGCTCTGCTTAATGCGGACTGGGCAGCGGCTAATATTTGGTTGCTTGTTCTCGGTGCCCTTACAGTTTTTGTAGGATCGCGAATGACGATCCAGATCCCACGATTTAAGGGTTATGTCTCGGTTTCTGACACGTTGATATTTCTGACACTCCTGCTTTACGGCGGAGAGTTTGCGATTATGTTGGCGGCAATCGAAGCCGCAACATCGGCCTGGAAATTTTGTAATCGCAAGGTTACCGTCCTTTTTAACGCGGCGACGCTCGCGATCTCGACGACAGCGGTTGTTTTAGTGCTCAAGGCATTTGGCTTTCTTAACGAAGAGCACCTTCACGGCCATGACGGCAACCGGCAGACTTTTTTGATAGCCCTCTCGCTGATAGTTCTCACGCAATTTATCGTCAATACGTCGCTGGCCACAGTTTACGACTCACTCAAAAATTCGTCCGCGACTTGGGAGACATGGAAAAATAAATACATCTGGACATTCCTCACGTATTTGATCGGCGCCGCAACCGCAGGAATCATCGTTCAAGCCGGCGAGCTGATGGGCTGGGGTGTGACGATCGCCGCATTGCCGGTGATCTTTTTCGTTTTTCTCTCGTACAAGATGTATCTGAAAAATGTCGAGATCTCGGTGCAGCAAGCCGAACAAGCCGAGCAGTATGCAAAGATACTCGAAACTCAATCCACCGCACTGCGCGAGTCGGAGGAGCGCTTTCGCAGCGCATTCGACTACGCGCCGATCGGCATCGGACTGGTCTCTCCATTCGGCAAATGGCTTAAGGTAAATCTGGCTCTTACCAAGATACTCGGTTATTCACTGGAGGAATTTCTCGCTACGGATTTTCAGTCAATGATACATCCGGACTATCTCGGCGATACGCTCACAAAAGTGCACGAGCTGCTCTCAGGCAAAAATCCGAATTGGCAGATGGAGCAGCGTTATATTCATAAGAACGGCCAAACTGTTTGGACCTCCTGGAGCGTTTCGGC
Source organism: Acidobacteriota bacterium (assembly GCA_031405985.1). Classification (GTDB taxonomy): domain Bacteria; phylum Acidobacteriota; class Blastocatellia; order Pyrinomonadales; family Pyrinomonadaceae; genus OLB17. The sequence continues at coordinate 10,868 of JANOGL010000114.1, forward strand.
GGCGAGCAACACAACATCGGCGCAGCCAAATCTGATCTTCCAGCTTCAGGACATTACTGCGAAAAAGAGCGCCGAGGAAAAACTGCAGCACGAAGCAACCCACGACGCGCTCACCGGCCTACCGAATCGTCCCGTCTTTATGAAGAAGCTCGGCGAAGCACTTGAAAAAACAAAACAGCTCGTCGGCTACAAGGTCACCGTATTATTTATCGACCTCGACCGTTTCAAGTATGTAAACGACAGTTTGGGTCACCTCATCGGCGACGAGTTGTTAAAGGAGATCGGCGTGCGTCTCAAAGACGGCATGCGACCTTCGGATATGGTTGCTCGCCTCGGTGGCGACGAATTTACCATCCTGTTCGAAGGAAAAGTCGATACCGACGAGGTCTCGCGGATCGCCGAGCGCATCCAGCAGAAATTTGACATGCCATTCAACCTTCGCGGTCACGAAGTTTACAGCTCTGCGAGCATCGGCATTCTGCACGCTTCGGAAAAACACCTCACTAGCGAAGACGTAATGCGGGACGCTGACACCGCCATGTATCAGGCAAAACGTGCAGGTAAGGCTCGCCACGAAGTCTTTGACGAAAAAATGCACAGGGTTGCAAAAGAGACATTGCAGCTCGAAACCGACCTCAGACGCGCGGTCGAGCGCGAGTGCATCGAAGTCGTGTACCAACCTATCTATTCGCTAGAGACCGACGAGATCGAATGTTTTGAGTCGCTGGCGCGATGGGTGCATCCGGAATTGGGCGAAATCAAGCCGAGTAAATTCATAGCTCTCGCCGAGGAAATCGGCCTGATTAACCGCGTTTGCGAACGGGTGTTGCGCAAGGCTTGCCAAGAGATCGGCTCGCTGCAAAAACGCCAGTCCGACGAGAAAAAATATGCGGTCAGCGTAAATCTGTCTTGCCGTCAGTTCAGTCAAAAATCGCTTGTCAAAAGCATCGAAGACATTCTCAACGAAACACATTTCTCACCGCACCGCTTAAAACTCGAAATCACCGAGTCAGTGTTTTTTGAGCACCAAGACCGCGCCGTTGTCATGCTCAATCAACTTCGCGAGGCCGGTATTGAGATCAACATCGACGATTTTGGCACAGGCTACTCGAATCTGGGCTACCTTATGAAACTTCCGGTTTCGGCCCTGAAAATTGATCGTTCCTTCGTATCAATGATCGACAGCGAGGGCAGACACGACGACATAGTCGGGGCGATCATCACGTTGGCTCGCAATCTCGGTCTGAAAGTGATCGCCGAGGGCGTCGAAACGAAATCGCAGTACGAGGCTCTAAAACGACTGAAGTGTGAAGCTGCGCAAGGTTATCACTTTGCTCCGCCAATGACCTTCGGCGCTCTAAAAGAATTTCTGAATTACGTTGATTACGATGTCGACCTGCCGCCCGCGGGCTTTGACGACGTGTCCACGCTTTTGCAGATTCAATAACAAGAAGCGCATTTGACGAATCAGGCCTTACGGTGAACAATGATTCACGTAAGGCATTTTTATGTACCGTCGTCCGAAGTTTTTGGAAAAGCTGCTCGACGTCCGCCGCGTGATGTCGCTCGACGCGGACTATGACGTCATCGCGTTTGTGCAAATGGCTCGAACCGGCTGCGTGGTCGCTCGCAACCAACCGGTAACTCGAGTTGTCACGGAGGATGAAAACAAAACTCTTCGTCCGTCACGCTCGAAAATTAAAAAGCGAACTGCAGTAAAAAAATAGTTCACTTTTCGTAATGTTTCGCTATCTCGTTTCCATAACTTTTGTTTTAGTCGTGATAGCTGCGGCAGCCGCATACTTCTTACCTGAATATTGGGTCCATCGCTACGACGAACTTATCTCACGACACGCGCGCGTTTACCGACTCGATGAAAAACTAGTGTGGGGTTTGATCTACGAGGAAACTTATTTTCGTGCGTGGAAGCTCGGCGCCGATGATGAAGTCGGTTTGATGCAAGTGACACCGATAGTCGCCCGTGAATGGGCAAAAGAAACCGGCTTTAGAGAATTCGAAAAACAGGCTGCCGAAAACGTAAACGAATTTCTCGCCGATCCCGAACGCAACATTCAGATCGGCTGCTGGTATCTCGAAAAACTGCGCGAACAGTATCGCGGTCGCCCCGCTGAGACGGCGATGACGCTCGCGGCCTACAATGCCGGCCCGAGCCGCGTCGAAGAGTGGACCAAGGATGTTGACACAGTGTCTCTAAGCGAGGCCGATTTTGTTGAGCTCATTGGCATTGCCTCGACAAAAAATTACGTTAAGTCGATACTCACCCGCTATCGCGCCGAACAAGCTAAAAACAAATGATGATCATTGCCGCCGACTATGTTCTGCCGGTTTCAAACGCGCCGATCGAGCACGGCGCTCTTCTGATCGACGACACAAGAATCGTCGATGTCGGGTCTCGCGACGACATCGCCAGATTATATCCGGCGGTTCCAATCAATGATCTCGGCGCAGCGGCGATACTTCCCGGCTTTGTAAACTGTCACTCGCATCTGGAACTTACATCGATGCGTGGGAGCCTTGACGATGTAGAACACGACTTTCGCTCGTGGCTTCTGAAACTAAACGACTTACGTTCATCGATGACCTATGCTGACGTTCACGCAGCGGCAATCAATGGAGCTCTCGAAGGCTCACGTGCGGGCGTGACGTGTTTCGGCGACATCGGTCGGATCGGCACGGCTGGACTCGAAGCTCTAAAACACGTCGGCTTGCGCGGTATTGTTTTTCAGGAAACTGACTTTTCACCCGACAATCGCACGGCAGAGGACGATTTCAAAAATCTCGCGACGAAATACGAATTGATGCGCGAGGGCGAAACCGACTTGGTCCGCGTCGGCATCTCGCCGCACTCGCCCTACACCGTCAGCTCGCAGCTTTTTGAGTTGATCGCACAGTACGCAATTTTAAATCGCATTCCACTTACAATTCACGCCGCCGAATCTGCTAACGAGATGGAGCTGCTCACACGCGGCTCAGGTTTTTTTACCGAAATCTACGAACAATTCGATCTCGAATGGATTAGCCCACACTGCTCGCCGATCCAGTACCTCGAACGACTCGGCGTCTTATCCGCTCAGCCGCTGCTCGCTCATTGCGTTCACGTGGAGCGCGACGACATCGAGCGCATCGCAGCAAACGGAGCGCAAATTGCGCACTGTCCAAAATCAAATGCAAAATTCGGCCACGGCTTTGCTCCACTTGAAAAATTTCTCGACGCCGATATCAAAGTCGGCCTCGGCTCAGATTCGGTTGCGAGTAACAACGTGTGCGACATGCTGGAAGAATCGGGTTTTGCTGTATTGTCTTCGCGAAACCGCGATGACTGTAAACGTTTTATCAGCGCCGATGAAATACTAAAAATCGCAACGCTCGGCGGAGCACGCGCGCTCGGCCTCGACTCGCAAATTGGCTCGCTCGAGGTCGGCAAACAGGCCGATATAGCGGTGGTTTCGCTCACCGATCCGTCGCAACAGCCGATCAACGACATTTACGCCGCCCTCGTTTTTTCATCCAACGCGCGCGATGTTCGGATGACAATCGTCGCTGGAAAAGTAGTTTTCGATAGAAATGCAGACGACAAGTAACATCTTGCTGATTCGCCCGGCGAACTTTGGCTTTAATGAAGAGACGCGCGCGTCGAACGTGTTTCAAAAAGAGTTGAATGAAGATGCAGAAACGGTCAGACAAAAAGCATCGCTCGAGTTTGAAACGTTTGCTTCGCAGTTGAAATCTCACGGCGTTGATGTGTTTGTCTTCGACGACACGCCAACGCCGCTCAAAACCGACGCCGTGTTTCCGAATAATTGGGTTTCGTTTCACGCCGACGGAACCATCGTCTTGTATCCGATGCTCTCAAGCAATCGACGCCATGAGCGACGAGCCGACATCATCGAATCGTTAAAGGATAGGTTCGAGATCACAAACATCATCGACTTCTCAATTTATGAAAGTGAAAACCTTTTTTTAGAAGGAACCGGCAGCATCGTCTTCGATCACTCAAACAAGATCGCTTACGCCGCGTTGTCGCCGCGAACCGACAAAGAACTCTTCTTAGATCTTTGTGAAAAGCTAAATTACAAACCCGTCATATTCACGGCACACGACCGCAGAGGTTCTGAGATCTATCACACAAACGTAATGTTGTGCATCGGCGAGGAGTTTGCGGTGATTTGCCTTGAGAGCATCACGGACGAGGGCGAGCGAGCGAATATATTCAGTAAACTTGCAACGACTGGACACGAGATCGTCGATATCACATTCGATCAGATGAACAGTTTTGCGGGCAATATGCTCCTGGTGAGAAACGATCTGCTTGTGATGTCGCAAAGCGCGTTCGACAGTCTGACGAAAACGCAAAAACGCACACTCGAAAAATACTGTGAGTTACTGCCGCTCGCGATACCGATAATCGAAACCGTAGGTGGCGGCAGCGCCCGCTGCATGATCGCGGAGATCTTTCTACCACCGATTGGCTGGTGATTAAGGCTTGATATCGTATTCGGGTTTCGCGGCGCCCATCATCCATTTGTCGAACCAGCCGACGATGTGCTGCAGCCGCTCGATTCGGTGCCATGGCTGTCCGGAGCGCGAAAGGTCGTGGCCTTCGTTCGGAAAGCGAACCATGACGGTCGGGATCTTGCGATATTTTAACGCTCGGAAGAGCTCTTCACCGCCGGCATTTGGAGGCGTTCGCCAATCAGCTTCGCCGAGTATGAACATCATCGGCGTTTGAATTTTTGCGACGTGTGTAATCGCCGAACGCTCGCGAAAACCTTCGACATCCTCGAACGGCGCGCCCTTGAACCACGCCGGCTGAAACTGCGTAAAGTCTGCTGTGTACCACCAATTTGCCCAATCCGAAATGTCACGCTGCGAAACCGCGGCCGCAAAACGATTTGTTTTCGTAACGGCGTAATTTGTCAGCACACCGCCGCCCGAGCCGCCCGTTATGCCGAGTTTTGCCGTGTCGATATAACCGCGTTTTATAACCTCATCGACCGCACCCATCAGATCGAGATGATCGTCGCCTGGGTATTTGTATTGAATGACGTTCCCAAAATCCTGCCCGTAACTCGTTGAGCCGCGGGGGTTTGGATAAACAACGACGTAGCCCTTCGCCGCCATCCATTGAAATTCGTGATCGAACGTGTAACCGTAAGCCGCGTGCGGGCCGCCGTGAATGTTGAGAATCAACGGATACTTTTTGGACGGATCAAAATCAGGCGGCTTCTGCACCCAAGTTTGCGCGCGTTTACCGTCGAAGCTCGTGTACCAAACGTCGTCGGGCTCGGTGAGATTCAGTTTTGAGAACAGCGCGTCGTTGAACCGCGTCAACTGCCGCGCGCCTCCACCGTTGCGATCCGCAATGTACAGGTCACCGATTCGCGTCGGCGTTGTCAGTGTGTAAACGAGCTTTGTTTTGTCAGCCGTCGTGCGATAACTCAAGACGCCCTGATCGCCGCGTGTTACGCCGGCCATTTTGCCCGTAGCGGCATCGAACATCGCAAGATTTGTTCGTCCCTCTTTCGCGTAGCGCTCGATGACTCCTTTGCCGTCAGCCGTCCACATAGGAGCGTTTTGTCCGCCCGCACGCGGCGGTGCCTGATCCCCAGTCAAACCACCGGCGATGTCGAAGTCGAAATTTGCAGTCAGGTTGCGCGCACTGGCATTCGGTGCGACGTCCATCACCCACAGATCGGGCTGAGTGTACGATTGGACAGGTTTTGGCGACGCGGAGGCCGCGAACGCAAACCGCTTGCCATCAGGACTGAGGCTCATCGCACCGAGGCCCATCGGCACCTTTGTCAAAAGCTGGCTCGCGCCGCCCGTCGGCGAAACCGTGTGAATTTCCGTCTGTGGAATTTCGTCGTAATACGGCTCTGGTGAGCGGTTTGTCACGTAAAAAATCCGCGAGCTGTCATGCGCCCAAACCGCGCCGCCCTCATTAAATGCTCCGCTCGTCAATTGCTTTGGCTG
>JANOGL010000186.1:0-5281 GCA_031405985.1 Acidobacteriota bacterium
TCGGTGCGTGTGAGCCCGCGTTTTGTGTATCCCCAATAATGTTCGATGATAAATTCGCCGTGCGAACCGCTCGTCGGCCCGCCGAGATTCGTGTCACGTTCGACTCGCAGACTGTTGTGTGTACTTTCTTTAGACCACGAATAACCAACTCGCTCATTCGTGCATTCGTGGCTCATGCTCCAACGCTCATACGGCTCGCCGTAAACTACACGAGCGACCGTCGCGATCGCACTTCGCGGTACGATCTCTTTAACAAACACGACGCCGCGACGAACTTCGTCTTCCGTCTCGCGGCGAACGTAAAACCGTAAATTCACTTCCTCAAAATTTATGTGAAACGGTATGAGAAAACCTCTGACACGCGTGTCGAGAAACATAAAACCGACGAGGCTGACAAAGCATCGGCCGTCGTGAAAGTCGAGCTGCGTACCCGCAGGAACACGTGGGGCGAGCAAGTCGGGGGCGACTTCGTAATTTGCCATGATCAGGTCATGCCATCGAGCCGTGAGAAACTTTTTCATAAGATCAAACGCTTGTCGGCCGCTCGACGCGTAATTCTTTCACGATCAAAATACTCAAGCAGCGGGATTGCATACTTGCGTGAAACGCCTGCGAGCTCTTTGAATTTTGCGACGTCTATAAGCCTTGCGTCTGTCGTGTCCGCAAACTGACGAAGGCGCGAGACGAGTTTGTCGATCTCGCTCTTCGAAAAATAAAAATCGTCGGCGAGCTTAACAATATCACCGGAGTCGAGATGAAGCTGAAAAAACTTTCTTGCGTCGGTGCGCGAAAATCGTGTGCTGCCGATCGCCTGATCGAGAACTTCGTCGAGTCGCGACGGCTCGAGGCGAGCGTCGATGTAACTCGCCAAAATTTTACCGCTCAACGCAGCCTCTTCGTCTGAAAGCTCGGTTTTATGGGCCGCCAGTCGTATCGTATCCTTGTCGATGGCAGCCGCGCCGGACGAATGCAGGTTGGTAATGACGGCGTTAAAAACGTCTGCCGAGATAAATTGCGTTACCGATTCGCGCAGAGCTTCGCGAGAGATGCCCTTTGCGAGCGGTTCTTTTTTATGAAAATCAGCAATAGCGGCTTCGACGGATTTAGTCAGTGCTTTGAAACTGTCTGCTGCAACGAAAACCTCCCCGGCCACGACCAATGAGCTATTCTTAGTATTCTCTTCGATCGCAGATTTGAGAACGACGCTCTTGAGGGCAGTGCGTGACTGAAGTTCGGCGAAACTTAACCCCGCAGTTTCCGCCGCGTCGACGAGCAGACGGACCGTTTCGATGTGTTCATTGCCGGCCGACAACAAGTTTCTAAGATTGCGACTCGCGTGTTCGAATTCTTTTCGCCTGTGTTTCGCCGCAAGTGCGTCGATCACAACACCGCCTGCGATCGTGCGTTGAGGCGAATAGCTGCGGATGATGAACCGCTCGCCGGGCAAGGCAACGACCGGTGTCTCGAAACGAACCTGTATAAAATCTTTTTCGCCCGCCGCAATTTCTGCTGATGAATTCAAAACCTGAATCCGCCCCAAGGTCTCGCTAGTTCCCAAGGCGACGCGAACACGCTGCCGCGTGCGAAGCGGTCTTGCGGCGTCGGATAAGACTTCGATCTCTGCGTCGATGATCTGCGTTGGTTTAAGAATATTTGGCTCGACGAGCACCATCCCGCGAGTAATCTTTGAGTGGTCGATGCCGGCGACATTTACTGCGACGCGTTGTCCGGCTAAGGCCGTCTTTACGGGCTTTCCGTGAGTTTGCAGCCCGCGGACCCGTACTTTTCCTCCCGACGGCAGCAATTCCAATTCGTCACTTTCATTGATCTCACCTGACGCGAGCGTGCCGGTCACGACCGCTCCAAAACCTCTCATCGAAAAACTGCGGTCGATAGGCAAACGAATGACGCGCTCGTTCTCAGCCCTTGCCAACGCCCGGGCCTCGGCCACGAGAGCGTCGCGCAGATCCGGCAAACCTTCGTTAGTAATCGAGCTGACGGCTATGAGTGGAGCGGCTTTAAGAAACGAATCGGCGACAAGCTCCGAAGCATCGAGTTTTGCAAGTTCGAGGGTTTCAGCATCGACAAGATCGCTTTTGGTGAGCACGACTATGCCGGCTTTGATGTCGAGCAGTCGGCAAATGTCAAAGTGCTCGCGCGTCTGCGGCATCACGCCCTCGTCTGCGGCGATCACGAGAAGCACAATGTCGATGCCACTGGCGCCGGCGAGCATGTTTTTCACAAAACGTTCGTGACCGGGAACATCGACGAAACCGAAATGCACATCGCCGACGCTCATCTCGGCAAACCCGAGATCGACCGTGATGCCGCGTTTCTTTTCTTCGGGCAAACGGTCCGCATCGGTGCCGGTCAGCGCTTTGACCAGCGCGGTTTTGCCATGATCGATGTGTCCGGCAGTGCCGACAATTGTGTCCATTAAATTGATTGTCTTGAATTAACTTTTCCGCGTTGCCACACGCTCAGGATCGTTTGCAACACGATAAGCAAAATTATACTCGCCGCCAGTACGAACATTCCGCTGCGCAGGTTTCCGCTTCGCTCGGATACATAGCCGATCAGCCAAGTGACAAATGTGGCGCCGAGTGTTCCGCAGATAAAGAGCGGTGTCGCTTTACGTATCGCCGCTTGGCCGAACGCGTGCGAGAAACGCGATATGTTCGCCGGAAAGATCCACGAAGTTCCAAATCCTGCAATGGCCGCACCGATGGAAAGCAAACCTACATCTTTTGCAAACAAGACAGTTATGACGCCGACGAGCACGATTGTGAGGCCGATAAAAAGCATCTTTGTTTCGTCCCGACGTTTAAATAACAAGGGGGCTACGCCGCGTCCGATCACGAAAAAAGAAAAAAACAGCAGCGTTGGCGACAGCCAGCCAACTGAATTGCCGCCCTCGACCCGCTCGGTGTATGTCGTCAGCCAGCCGCCGATGCCGCTCTCAAAACCTACGTGAATAAAATTGAACAGCGCGATCATCCACGCAAACGGCATTGTCCAGATCGACAAGTCAGCGTGGGTGGCGTCGGTTCGGCTCGCGTGTTCCAGTTTGTCTTTCTTCATAACAAAAAGTAAAAGCGTCGGAAAAAACAACGCGACTGCAAGAATGATCGTGGTCACGCCGACAGAGTTTGCCGTACTAAATATGTCGACGAACGGCTTGCTGATAATCGCGCCGACGCCCCAGCAAAAATTCAGAATGCTGAGCGCCGCGCCCGATCGGTGTGACTCGAGCTCGACGATCTTCATATTGATCGACGGTAGCGTCAGTCCGATACCGATGCCGTTTATAAAAAATCCGACGAGACAAACTTGCAGAGCGTCGATGTTCATCAACAACAAACCAAGCACCATTGCCATTCCACCGACCGCAGCAGCCATGATCTGATCGCCGCGGCGCGCAAATCGGCCTGTCAAAAATGTCCCTAATAGCGAGCCCGCAAACTGCGCCGGGAAAAAGTAACTTAACCAAAGATCGTTAAGCGAAAATTGCCGTGCCAATATCGGCAAAACCTGCCCGATCATAACCGTCGCAATTCCTGAGAGGAAAAAGATAACGTGCAGAATAAGTTTCAGCCGCGTATTCGCACCTTGTTCGGGCATAAAGTTTATTGTGCCAAGATGCACGCCAAACGCCAAAAGCGATACTTTTTCACGTTTCCGAAATACCACTCGCGTTAATGAGCTCTATTCGTTAAAATTTACATATTACAGGCCGCGCTCGCTTGTTAGAGACGTAATTTACGATGCCACTATCATTAATTGACGACGCCGTGCGTGACGTATCGCAAGGCAAAATTATCATCATCGTTGATGACGAAGACCGCGAAAACGAAGGCGATCTCGTCTGCGCGGCCGAGAAAGTGACCCCTGAGATCATCAGTTTCATGGCCGTGCACGGCCGCGGCCTGATCTGTCTGCCGCTTACTGAAGAGCGTTGCCGCGAGCTTCATTTATTTCCGCAGACGACCGAGAACACCTCGAGCATGGGCACGGCGTTTACGACTTCGATCGAGGCGCGCGAGGGCGTGACGACCGGAATTTCGGCCGCCGACCGTGCGAAAACGATCCTGACCGCCGTCGATCCGGCCTCAAAACCTCACGATCTCGCTCGGCCGGGCCACGTTTTCCCGCTGCGTGCAAAAGATGGCGGCGTGCTCGTTCGTGCCGGACAGACCGAGGCGAGCGTCGATATCGCAAGGTTTGCTGGATTACATCCAGCCGCGGTGATCTGCGAGATAATGAACGACGACGGAACTATGGCACGCATGCCTGAGCTTGAAATTTTTGCCGCAAAGCACGAGCTAAAAATCGTGTCGGTCGCCGATCTCGTACGTTATCGCATCGAGCGTGAGACGCTTGTCCGCCGCGTCGTCGAGTGCGATCTTCCGACGCGTTACGGCGAGTTTCGTACAATCGTTTACGAGAATGTTATTAATGGCGAAACACACGTTGCGGTTGTGATGGGCGATGTTTCGAGTGCAACCGGCGCGGTTCTGGTGCGCGTCCAAACCGAGAACGTGACCTTTGCCATGCTCGGCACGACGCTGGGTGAGGCCGCCGAAGCGGTTCAGGAATCTCTCCAAAAAATTTCGCACGAAAGGCGAGGCATTCTCCTCTACCTGCGTCAGCGAGAGAACAATCTCGATCTGGTCAATCAGCTCCGTACATACGCGCTCATGCAGGAGAAAGGTGTCGATTTTCAAACCGCGCGGAGCGAGACAGGTTACGGTAACACCCGCGACTATGGTATCGGAGCACAGATCTTGAAAGATCTCGGCGTGAAAAAGATTCGCTTGCTGACGAATCATCCGCCGCGCGTGACGGCCCTTGACGCCTTTGATCTCGAAATTGTCGAGACTGTCAGCCTGTAGATTTTTATGGCCTCGGATGACGAAAAAATTCAGCCGGAAGAAGAGACGCCGCGACAGCGACGCCGCTTTTTGACGCGCCGTAATTCGATGACTGCAATCGTGCTCGTCGTCTTGCTCGGACTTGTGGTCTTTCTGCTCACGACCGTTTTATATCGATACGAGGTTTTTGATCCGTATATTAAAGCTCAGTTCGTCGCAAAGATGTCGAACATCGGTATCGAGTTCGACGCCGAAGTTTTTCGTGTCACGATCAATCCGCTCACGCTCGAACTAAAAAACGTGACATTCAATGATAAGCTCACGGGCGAAAAACTTTTCTTCATCCGCGACGCACAGCTCGTGATGACGGTCAAAGATCTGTATTCGTGGCAATTGAGCCGCGACATTGT
>JANOGL010000207.1:0-16788 GCA_031405985.1 Acidobacteriota bacterium
AAAAAATGCGTACGCCGTGCCGCGCGTCGCTGTCACAATCGAAAAAGAAAGTGCAAGCGAGATCACAGCGCAGAAACGTTCCACTTTTCTCGCTGCAAAAAAATTAAAACAACTCGGCATCGTCAAAGGCAACGTCGGCAAGCTCGTCGTTTCGCATCTGATGACCGATCTCACATTTGACGGCGAAGGCGACAAGTCGGTGATAAAATTCGCCGAGGAGATCGGTTCGATGTATCGCCGCGGCGATTACGAATTAAATATCACTCAAACTCCGATCAAAACAAAAGACTGCGAAGTGTTTGAGAACGAGACAAAAATGCTCGAACTAAAACTTACTAACAAAGAGGAAGACACGATTAAGTTTCTGCAAAAAGATACTACGTTGCCGGCTAGCCGCGGCTGCGCGATCGACTATCGAATGCAGGACGTTTATCTTTACAAAGATTTGATCGCCGTTCTTGTCGGCGTGTTTACGCGCGGTTTCGAAGGGCCGGACATGCGGTTTATGGCGGTCACAGGAACTCTGAAATAACTTTTCTCGCGCGCGAATGGAGATCTTCGAAACCGAAAGGCTCACAATACGTGAACTCGACTCCGCGATCGATGCGGAGTTTATTTTTGAACTGCTCAACACTCCAAAATTTGTACAATACATCGGCGACCGCGGCGTGCGTTCCGTCGAGCAGGCTCGCGATTTTATTGATACCCGCTATCGTGCAAGTTATCGCGACTATGGGTTTGGACTTTATGCAGTGGAACGAAAAACCAACGCGGCTTTTATCGGAATCTGCGGTTTTGTGAAACGCGATTACCTAGAGCACGCTGACATAGGTTTTGCGTTTCTGCCGCAGTTTGAACGGCGAGGTTACGGTTTTGAATCTGCGACGGCGATGCTGCGTTACGGGCGAGAGTCGCTCGGCTTTGAGCGCGTCTTTGCCATCACTTCGCGGGACAACGACGTTTCGGGTAAACTGCTCACAAAGCTCCGGTTCAGTTTAAACGGCATTTTTACGACGCCGGATGGTGAGGATCTAAACCTTTACGAAATCACTTTATGAAGTTCGGTCTCATTGCGGGTAACGGGCAGTTCCCTCTTCTTGTCCTTGACGGCGCACGACAAAGCGGCGCTTCACTGGCCGTTGTCGCAATCAAAGAAGAAACTGATCCGCGCATCGACGAGATTGCGGAGAATGTCACTTGGGTCGGGATCGGCCAGCTCGGAAAGATGATCTCGTTTTTCAAAAAGAACGAAGTCGAAAAAGTTATGATGGCCGGCCAGGTTAAACACGCGCAGATCTTTTCTGGTGCAATGCCGGATGTGCGGATGGTAAAGATGTTGTGGAACCTGCCGCGGCGAAACACCGACTCTCTTATTGGCGGCATCGCCGACGAGCTTGCAAAAGAAGGCATCGAACTTATTGACTCAACACACTTTATAAAAGATCAACTCGCATCGACCGGTGTTCTAACTAAACGCAAAACGACGGACATCGAGCGAGAGAACATTGATTACGGTTTGCACATTGCCAACGAAATAGCGCGACTCGACCTCGGCCAGACGATTGTCGTGCGTGCGAAAGCGTGTGTCGCGATCGAGGCGATGGAAGGAACCGACGCGACGATTCGGCGGGCCGGCGAACTTGCAAACGGCAAACTTGCTGTCGTCAAAGTCGCAAAACCCGATCAGGATATGCGTTTTGATGTTCCGGTTGTCGGCGTCCCGACTATTAAAGCGATGATCGACGCAGGGGCAACTTGCCTTTCCGTCACAGCCGGCAAGACCTTGATCTTCGACCGTGAAGAAATGATCGCACTCGCTGATAAAAATAAAATTTGTATTGTCGGCAGCCTTGCGTGAAACAATTTTGGCTCATCGGCGTAACAACTGATGCTCGTTGAAGATGCGATTCAAGTTTGAAACTGACAGTCAGGAAGGGTTGTTTACGCCCGCTCTTCTTTTGCGCATTCGGGGGGCAAGCCCGCCTTCCTGACTATCAGATATAAGCATTTACACATTATTCAAAAAAATATATGAAAAAATTTACATTTGTTTTTGTCGCTATTCTTGCGCTTCTCTTGCCAACCGCGACATTGGCGCAGGCGCCGATTGTCAGAATCACACCGGCTGAGAAAAAGATCGCCGACGGCGTGACCGCCAAACAACTTAGCGACTATTTACATTTTGTCGCGTCCGACGAGATGGAAGGCCGTGATACGCCGTCGCGCGGGCTCGACACAACGGCGAAGTTCATCGGCATGAATCTTTCGCGTTGGGGCTTTAAACCGGCGGGCGACAACGGCACGTTTTACCAGAAGATGGCGATGACGCGCGAGGCCCTCGATACGGCAGCTACAACCCTAGAGATTAACGGTCAGAGTTTTGTATTGAACGAAGACTTTTATCGCGTCAGCGGAACGGGTACGGCGAGCGGCACGGTTGTTTTTGGCAAAGATGGATGGATGGTGAAGTCGAAGGGCATCGATGCTTTCGCCGGTGTCGATGTAAAGGGCAAGATCGTCGTTCTTTCGAGCCCGGGCTTTAGCCAGGCAACGGTCATCCCGCGACCAAACGGCGTCACCGACGACGATCTAAAGGGCGAGCCAGGCGTCGATTGGGCAAACCCAATGACCTATGCAAAGAAAAAAGGAGCGGCCGCGGTGATCGTGATCGCACCGCCGCAGCTTCAGGGAATGTGGGGACGATTGCGAGGATTCCTTGGGGGCGGTAGTTTGTATGTCGATAAACTTCGAGAAACGCCGCCCAATTCGAATACGGATATACCGGCGTTCTTAGTTTCCGAAAAAGTCGCGAACGCAATTTTTAATGGTGAAGCCGCTGACAAAAATTCGGCGACGGCATTTGAGACAAAAAAGAGTGCGAAAGCAGGCGCCGCAACTAAAATTGAAAAGCTGATGACGCAGAACGTCGTTGCCGTTTGGGACGGCAGCGATCCGGTCTTAAAAAATGAAATGGTCGCGATCGGAGCGCACTACGATCACGTCGGCGTGAATCCGAATACTCAAGGAGCGGACAAGATCTTCAATGGTGCCGATGACGACGGTTCGGGTACGGTTGCGGTGTTGGCGATTGCCGAGGCTCTAGCGAAAGCTCCAAAGCGGCCAAAACGCTCGGTTTTGTTAGTTTGGCACGCTGGCGAAGAAAAAGGTCTGTGGGGCAGCGAGTATTTTAATAAGTTTCCTACTGTCGACATCAAGCAGGTAATCGCCGCGCTCAACATCGACATGATCGGCCGCTCGCAAGATCCGAATAACATCATCAAATGCGACGCTCCCGGTAAACGTTGTAACGAAGAGCTTTCAAAGGCAAACGAAATTTACGTGATCGGCAAAGATATGATGTCGTCGACACTCGGCTCGATCGTTGACGGAACGAACAACGGCTATCTCAAACTTGCTTACAACACAAAATACGACGACCCGAAAGACCCGAACAGATTTTTCTTCCGGTCCGATCATTTTAACTACGCGTTGAATAAGATTCCGATAGCCTTTTGGTTTGACGGCGAGCACGAGGATTATCACGGAGCCGGCGACCACCCCGACAAAATCGACTATGCAAAGATGGAAAAAGTAACGCGAACGATTTTGTTGACGCTTTGGGAACTCACGGACGTTAAGTCGCGTCCAAAGGTCGATAAAGAGTTACCTAAAGAACTAACGCAACGGTAAATAGGGCAAAGCGTAAAAACGTAAAAGGCAAAATGAGATACAGCAGTTTCGCTTTGCCTTTTTACTTTTGACCTTTTACTTGCGTAAGCCGATACGCCTCGGATTTGCTCAATCCAAATTCCTTTGCAGCTTTTTTCAGCGAGGATTTGTGATCCAAACCTTCTTTTTCCAACGCTTTAACTCGTTTAGACAGCGTCTTTACGGACGGCTGCTCGATCATTTTTGCAGAAGCTCGATCGATAGCAAGCACGATCTCGCCTTTTACATTTTTAACAGCAAATCTTGCTGCAAGGTCGGCGAGACTGCCGCGGGCGATCTCTTCATGAAGTTTTGTCAACTCGCGTGCAACGGCTGCGCTGCGATCACCGAGAATTTCGGCGCAGTCGGCGAGCGATTTGCCGAGACGATGCGGCGCTTCGTAAAACACCAAAGTTGCCGGAATGTCGCGCACTTCTTCGAGCCGACGACGGCGCTCTCCTTTTTTCGCCGGCAGGAAACCGCCGAAGAATATCGAATCTGTCGCTAAACCGGATGCGGTCAATGCAGCTACAAACGCGACCGCTCCCGGAATAGCAACTACATCGGCGCCAATCTCTAACGCTCGCTGAACGATGCGAAAACCCGGATCGCAAATACCCGGCGTTCCGGCGTCTGAGACGATCGCGACAGATTCGCCTTTGATCAGACGGTCGGCGAGTTCGTCGGCGCGCTCGTGCTCGTTGTGCTCGTGATAACTCACAAGACGATTGGATACACGAAAATGATTAAGCAGTTTGAGCGTGTGCCGCGTATCTTCGCAGGCAATCACGTCCACGCTGCGTAGGACGTCGAGCGCACGGAAAGTGACATCTTGAAGGTTGCCGATCGGCGTTGCGACGAGATAGAGCGTTCCGAGCATTGTCTAAATGTAAACCCGCACTCGCCGTAACACAAACAAAAAAGGCCTGAATCATAAAAACTCAGGCCACGAAAAATTATTTACAAGCTTGTTAGAAAGGCCACCATGTCGGCTTGTTGATGCCGCCTTTGCCCCAGCGACCGTTTCCGTTACCGTTGCGGTTGCGACGATTGCGGTTGTCGTAACCGTCATTACCAAGTGCGTCGAGATCGCGACGAATCGCTTGCCAAAGATTTTCGGTGTTGTAACCAAGTCTCATGCGATAGATCACGCGGTCAACTTGTCGGCCGAGATCGAGAACGCGATTAACCTCGTTCGAATTCTGACGATCATTGTTACCGAGATCGTTGACGGCGTTGCGAAAATCTCTCACAAGATCGTTGATCTCGTCTTCCTGATACGTTCCATTGTAGCGACTACGGTCGAGGTCGCGATCAAGCTCACGCTGAAAATCTTTCGTGCGATTCTTCAGGTTACGAACGATCGAACGCATGTCGCCATTATTTCCATACTGGCCATATTGACCATTACCGTAACCGCCATTGCGACGGTTGTAATCGTCATCGTCCCGATCACGATACTGAGCGGAGGCGATGGCCGGCAAACCCAAAACGAGTAAAGATAATGCCGCGATAGTAATAAAATTTTTGATTCTGTTCATTGCAAGTCTCCCAATTAAAAAATTCAGGGCAATGAGTCCCGACCAGTCGGGATTGCTCCGTTTGGGAGGTAGCAATGGCCGTGCCAAAAAGAAAAACCTTGTGTTTACAAGGCTTTTATGCGAACTGTATCGGCTGCTTGAATTAAATTTCAACCATGTCGTTTACCCGACATTCCATTACGTTTGGCTAATTATGAACGTGCGACTTGACGATATTGCCGAGCGCGTTTGCCGCGCAGATGCGGCCGCCGCTCACGACTTTGCCGTCAAGCGAATCGAGTTTGTCGGCGGTTTTGATGATGCGCGTCCGTAAGTTTTTCATCGAGATGCGCGGTTCGCTGGCGATGATGAGCGCGGCCACGCCCGAAACATACGGCGTCGCCATTGATGTGCCAGAAGCTTCGCGATAATCGTTGCCAAGCCACGTTGAGACGATTGCTTTGCCGGGCGCGGCAACATGGACAGTTTTTACTCCAAAGTTTGAGAAGGATGCAAGATGATCGGTGCGGTCGAGTGCGGCGACGCTAATGACGTTTGGCAGATCATAATTTGAAGGATAATGCGGACGACGATCGTTGTCCGAGCCGTCATTACCTGCGGCGGCGACAAACAAAATTCCGGCGTCACCGGCTGCGCGGATCGTGTCTTCAAGCGCTTTCGATTTCGAGGTCGAGCCCCAACTTGCGCTGATGACGCGAACGTTCACGCCGTTTTTCTTTCGGTCGATGGCGTAATTTATTGCCTCGATCGCGTCGTTTGTCGAACCGAAACCGCCACGGCCAAGGAACTTGAGCGGCATAATCTTGACTTTCCAATTAATGCCCGCGATGCCTTCGCTGTTGTCGCCCTCAGCTCCGATAATGCCCGCGCAATGTGTGCCGTGGCCGTTGTCGTCCATCGGATCGCGAATCTCAGCGGTCGCGTCATAACCGTTGATGTCGTTAAATGAGCCAAGCTCGTCGTCGCTGTAAGCCGGAACATTCGCGGGCCGCGTCCACATGTTGCTCATCAAATCGACGTGGGTGTAATCGACGCCGCTGTCTAGCACAGCGACAACTACTTCGTCGCTTCCCTTCGTCGTCTCCCAAGCCTTTAACGCATCAAGATCGGCTCGCTCGGCGCCGCCATCCGCGCCCGAATTATTCAACGCCCATTGCTCGTTGAACAGCGGATCGTTCGGTTGATTTGCTGTTGATTCAGGGTAAAGACCGTCTTGTGGCGCGGCTTTTTGAATCGGATCATCGATCTTGATCAGATTATTCGGCTCCGCGTATTCGACATTGCTCATCGCAGCATATTGGGCGGCAACGGATTGAGCTGAGGCGTTGTCAAGATCGTCAATGACGGCCAAACCATTGACCGATTCAATCTGGTTAGACAAAATATCGTGATTTGTGCTCGCGATTTTGCGGATCTGCTCGACTGTAACGCCGGGCTTGAACCGCACAATAACTTCGGGCACAGAGCTAACAGTCGTGGGGAGATCATTTTTGCGCTCAAACGTTTTTCTCGGCACAGCGTCGTGTGCGGTCAGGGCTGTCTTCCAACGCTCGATCTGCCCCAGCACCGCTGCAAAAACAATAAGCACCGTGGCGAGCCCGACGTGTATCCAAATATTATTGCGATTCATGATGTTACCTCTGCGGACAAGAGTGTCCGCGTTCCGTTATGATCTTACGACGTAATTTTCACCCTTAAAGTTGTGCAGCCGCAGCTGATATTTGTCGCCGCGATATTCGTAAGTCTTTCCGTCCGCCGCGAGTTTGATCTGCCAGCCGTCGGCGATCATCTGCGCCGCCATCTCGCCTTTCTCAGGAGCGCCGAGCGACATGTCGGCAAACTCTTGATTCACAACGCCCTTTTCACTGATCTGGTCATCGCCAATCTTTAAACGCTTGGCGAGGTCGCGTCTTGCGTGGTCGATGGCAGATTCTTTAGTAAAACGCATGATTCGATATTGCTCTGTTTACGAGCTTGAGTCAATGAAAGTTCGGTGCAATTTAACGCAGAACCGCAGAGAAAAATTAACCGCAGATGAACGCAGATAAAAATTAATAACCTGAATAAATCTGCGTCGATCTGCGTTTATCTGCGGTTAAAAATTCTTCCTCAGCGTCTTTACGACTTTGCTTAACGATTCTTTCGGCTAAGATTACGTGTGATTTCGACAATAGCGGGAATAATGAATGTCGCGCAGGCAAAACCTAAGATTGTCCCAGTAACAAATCGTGACAGGTGCGTGTTCTCCCAGATACCAGACATTGTCAACGACCAGTCGATCGATATCGGCACCAGCGAGAGAAACAGCCAAACGCGCGGTAGTGGTTCGATCTCGCCGATGTTTCGCCACAGCGGATAGATTGCGAAACCAAACAGCAGTCCAAAATACACGCCGAAACATCGTGAGCAGACGCCGAACGGCTCGCCCGCGATGTGGAAAGAACGTTCACCTTGCTGATGACAAATAAAACTGAAGAAGTGATAGATCGGCGATGCAATGCTGAGGAGACCGTTGGTTTTTGCGATCGGTGCCAGCAAAATTGCAAATACCCAAGCCAACACGACCGCCAGACCGATGGCCCAGACTTTGCACGCTTGCCGCCGCATCGCCGCAATAACAGTTTGAGAGTTGTAGCCGTCGGAGCCCGCGTTCATACTTATCCGTTAGTAATGTTTTATATTCCAAATGTCGGGTTGTCTAGCGATTATTAAACAATTGCGTGAAATCCCGCGTATAAAAACAATATTTCTTCTCGAACACTGAATTTTAAGGAAAAATTTATGCGAACTTTTATCAATAGAAGTGCGGCCGGTTTAATGCTGATGGCGATAGTGCTGTCGCTCGGAGTCGCGACTCGGGCTCAAAAGGCGAAACCGCAGGCCGGGATCAACGTGCCGGTCACGTATTACAAATTGGGCAATGGCCTAAAGGTCGTCCTATCGCCCGAACGCAGCGCGCCGCTTGCGACGATCGCCGTCTATTACAACATCGGTTTCCGGATTGAGCCGCGTGACCGTACCGGTTTTGCGCACCTTTTCGAGCATTTGATGTTTCAAGGCTCAAAGAATCTCGGCAAGATGGAATACATTCGTCTCGTCGAGAGCAATGGAGGCGTACTCAACGGTTCGACGCGTTTTGATTTTACAAATTATTTTGCCGTCGTTCCGTCGCATAAGGTCGAGACTCTGCTCTGGGCCGAAGCCGACCGCATGCGCGGCCTCGACATCACGCAGGAAAATCTCAAAAACCAGCAAGGTGTCGTCGGCAACGAGGTAAAAGTCAACGTGCTGAATCAACCGTACGGCGGCTTTCCGTGGATAGATCTGCCGATGGCCGCATTTACGAACTGGTACAACTCGCACAATTTCTACGGCGAGCTCGAAGACATCGAAGCCGCCACGATGGCCGACGCCAAGACCTTTTTTGACAAGTATTATTCGCCGAAGAATGCGGTGCTAGTCGTGACTGGCGACTTTAACGAGCGCGAAGCTCGCGGCTGGATAGAAAAATATTTTGCAGACATTCCGGCGCAAACACCCGACAAGATTCCAGATATTAGTGAGCCGCGTCAGACCGAGGAAAGAACCGTTTCAAAATCGGACAAGCTCGCAAACAAGCCCGGCGTGGCGTTCGGCTACAAAATGCCCGAGCGCGGCACGCCCGAGTATTACGCGATGGGTTTGATCGACCAGATAATGCTGCAGGGTGAGGACAGTTTGCTTTACAAAGAGTTTGTTAAAGATAGAGGTTTTACCGGCGGTGTTGGGGGCGGCATCAACTCGGGCCTCGGCAATATGTTCAACTACAACGGCCCGATGCTGTTCGACATTAGCGTGATCCACGACGACAAATTCAGCGCGGCCGATATTACAAAGTCGCTCGACTCGGTCGTCGCCAGTTTGCAGGAGAAAGAAGTTTCGCAAAAGGACATCGACCGTGGACTGGTGAAACTTCGTTCGGGTCTTTACGACACAATGACGCAGTTTGGCGGCTTTGGCCGCGCCGATCTGCTTGCGTGCTTTGCGATCTTTGACGACAATCCGCAAAAAATAAATCAGATCGAGGCGAACTTTCGGCGCGTCACGCCGGCTCTGATCAAGAGAACCGCGAAAGAATACCTTCGCAGCACAAACCGCACGACGGTAGTTTTGAAAGCGGAGGGCAAATAAAATGATGAAGAAGATATTTTTTACACTAAGAACCGCTGCCATCGCGTTACTTTTATTCGCGGTTGTCGCTAACACATTTGCACAAAAACAAATTCCGCCCGCGGGCGGACAGCCAAAGCCTTTCGTCTTTCCAAAACAGGAAGTTTACACGCTGCCGAACGGAATGAAAGTCACGCTTGTGCCTTACGGTTCGGTCCCGAAAGTCGCGTTTCAGGCCGTGATCTACGCCGGCACGAAGGACGACGCAAAAGGCAAAAAAGCGCTCTCCGAAATGGTCGGCATGATGTTGAAAGAAGGAACGCAGACCCGCGCTGCCGAACAGATCGCACGCGAAACCGCCGAGATGGGCGGCGGCCTAAATGTCGGCACGGGCACCGACAGCACGAATTTATCGGGCGAGGTTTTAACTGAGTTCGGTCCGCAGTTTGTAGCTCTGTTGGCAGACGTAATACAAAATCCACACTTCAAATCTGAAGATCTCGAGCGTATTCGCGCAAACAAACTTCGCGCGCTTGCCGTCGCCCGAACGCAGGCCGGCAATCAGGCGTGGTCAAAGTTTCGCGAGGTCATCTTCGCCGGCCATCCCTACGCACAGATCAACCCGACCGACGACGAGGTCAAAGGTTATACGCTCGACGACGTTCGCAACTTTTACACAGAGTTTTACGGCGGAACACGCACCGATCTTTACGTGGTCGGCAAGTTCGACACGGCGGCGGTTAAGAACGCGATCAGCAAGGCATTCGGCGGTTGGAAACGCGGCACAGCGGCGACGCGTAACGTCCCAACCATAAATGCAAAACGCGCGTTCGCGATGATGGATCGTCCGGACTCGCCCCAGTCGACGATCTATCTCGGGATGCCCGGTCCCGCGGTGTCGGATCCTGATTACGCAAAATTCGTTGTGATGGATTCAATACTCGGCGGCGCGTTCGGCTCGCGGATCACCGCCAACATTCGCGAGAATAAGGGTTACACGTATTCACCCGGCAGCTTTTTGTGGAACCGCTACAAAACCGGTTACTGGGTGCAGAGCGCCGACGTGACGACCGAATTCACCGGAGCGTCGATCAAGGAAATTCTTTTTGAGATAAATCGGATGCGCACCGAGCCGGTCGGCGACACTGAGTTAAGCGGAATAAAAAGTTATCTCATCGGCCTCTATGTTCTGCAAAATTCGGCGCGCACCGGTGTGATCGGCCAACTTGAGAGCATGAATTACAACGAACTTGGCAAAGATTATCTCGACAGCTATGTTCAAAAACTTTCCGCCGTGACTGCCGCCGATGTGCAAGGGATGGCGAAAAAATATCTCGTCGAAGAAAAGATGGCTCTCGTCGTCGTCGGTGACAAGGCGAAGATCTCGGAGCAGCTTAAACCGTATGAAAGGTAGCTAGAAGCAGGCTATTGGACTGCGGGGAGTTTCTGTTTCGTAGCTTGAGGACCGATGCCGAGCGACTTTTCGGTTTCCAGGATGTGGGCAGTCGTTTGCAAAACGGTGTCCGGATTGAGCGAGATCGAGTTGATGCCTTTTTGCACCAGAAAGTCCGCGAATTCGGGATAATCGGACGGTGCCTGACCGCAGATGCCGATCTTCTTACCGCTGCGAATCGCCGCGTCGATCGCCATTGCAACCATCTTTTCTACGGCACCGTTCCGCTCGTCAAAAAGGTGGGCGACCATCTCCGAGTCGCGGTCGAGACCTAGTGCGAGCTGGGTCAAATCGTTAGAGCCAATCGAGTAACCGTCAAACACCTTGAGAAACTCGTCCGCAAAAACAACATTCGCCGGCAGCTCACACATTGCGTAGATCTCTAGGTCGTTTTCGCCCTGAACCAGGCCGTACTCGGCCATGAGTGCGATGACGCGCTCGCCCTCTTCGACCGTGCGGCAGAACGGAATCATCGGCTTGATATTCGTCAACCCCATGTCGTCGCGGGCACGGCAGAGCGCTAGGCACTCGAGGCGAAAACCCGCTTTGTACCGGTCGTCATAATATCTGGATGCCCCGCGAAAACCGATCATCGGATTCTCTTCGACGGGTTCAAATTCCCTACCGCCGATTAGCATCGCGTACTCGTTCGATTTGAAGTCCGACATTCGGACGATCACAGGTTTTGGATAAAATGCCGCAGCGATGCGGCCTACGCCCTCGGCCAGTGAGCGGACAAAAAACTCCTTTGGTTCCTCCTCGCCGATGCGACGTGAGATGAGTTCAACGTCAGACGGTTTTTTGAGGTTTGGATAATTGACCAGAGCCATCGGGTGGATACCGATGTGATTGTTGATGATGAACTCTAGTCGCGCGAGGCCGACGCCGTCATTCGGCAAACGCGAAACTGCGAATGCGTGATCGGGATCGCCGACATTCATCATGATCTGCGTCTGCGGGCGAGTCTTTTGCGCGACCTCTTGCTTTTCGACCTTAAAGTCAATTTTGCCGTAATAAATATTGCCGCGTTCGCCCTCTGCGCAGCTGACGGTGATCGGGGCGCCTTGCTTCACTCTCTCCGTCGCGTTGCCCGTGCCCACAATGCATGGAATGCCAAGCTCGCGGCTGATGATCGCGCTGTGACAGGTGCGCCCGCCGCGTTCCGTCACGATTGCCGAGGCGCGTTTCATTATCGGTTCCCAGGCGGGATCAGTCATTGAAGTGACCAGAATCTCGCCCTCCTTGAATGAAGTAAGCTTTGACGGATCGAGCAGCACATGTGCCGTTCCGTGTCCGATCTTTTCGCCAACCGCGACACCGGACACGAGCGGCGCTCCGTGTGTGCCGGTTAGTTTATATTTTTCGATGAAGTTGCTTTCGTTGCGAGCATGAACGGTTTCAGGCCTGGCCTGTAAAATAAAAAGCTCGCCCGTGATGCCGTCTTTTGCCCACTCGATATCCATCGGCTGACTTTGCCCGGCTCGTTTTGAATAGTGATCTTCGATTGCGCATGCCCACTCGGCCAACTGCAGAATCTCGAACCCGGCAAGACAAAAGCGGTTTCGCTGTGATTCGACCACCGGTTTGACGACCGTGCCGATGCCGTCGTCGTTAAAGACCATTTTGACCTCTTTTACGCCGAGCTTTCGCGTGACGATCGGACGAAAACCTAATTTCAGTGTTGGCTTGAATACAATCCACTCGTCGGGTGTAGCCATGCCTTGCACGACCGCCTCGCCCAGACCCCAAGCGCCGTTTATCACTACCACGTCGCGAAAACCGCTCTCGGTGTCGAGCGTGAACATCACGCCGCTTGCCGCGATATCGCTGCGAACCATCGGCTGAATGCCGATCGAAAGCGCTACGTCAAAATGATCAAAACCTTTTGTGGTGCGATATGAAATCGCGCGGTCGGTCCAAAGCGAGGCGAAGCACTGATGACAAGCTTCGATCAAATGTGTCTCACCCGTTACGTTCAGAATTGTGTCCTGCTGACCGGCGAAACTCGCATCCGGCAAATCTTCTGCCGTCGCACTTGACCGCACGGCGACCTCAAAAGACTTTTTGCCAATACGCTCGCCGAGACGAGCATAAGCATCGAAGATCGCAGACTGAGCCGGCGCGGGAATTGGCGTTTCGAGCATCAATTGGCGAGCCTCGGCACCGACGCGCGCAAGCTCGTTCAGATTATCTACATCGAGACCTTTTAGCAGGGACCTTAGTTTTTTTCGCAGGCCGTCTGTTTCAAGAAGAAGCTCGTAGGCGTGACTGGTCGTTGAAAAGCCGTCGACGCTGCGAACGCCCTCGCTTTGCAGCTCGCGGAAAAGCTCTCCTAGCGAAGCGCATTTACCCCCGACAAGCGCGACATCGTCAGCGCTGATCTGGTCAAAATCGAGAACATACGGCGTATCGTCCGACATAACTGTAAATAGCCGCAAAAAGGTCTAAAACCCACAAAAGACCATCTTTTCGTGAGCCGCCTCAATTAGGGCAACGCTTGCAGACGGGCCTCGCCGCTATCCTCTAAAACCTGATGACGGCGTCCGGACCACCTTCGACATGGACGGTGTCGACAAACCGAATGCTCTTAGAATCCGTTGTCATCACGACCGAGTGCGTGCGTTTACCCGCGCCGAAGAACCTGACACCACGTAGCAAAGCGCCGTCCGTAACACCGGTCGCGGCGAAGATAATTTTCTTACCCGGTGCGAGATCGTTTGTGTCGTAAATTTTGTCGGGGTCGGTAATGCCCATTTCGCTGAGGCGCTTCATGACTTCTTCGACCGGTGGCACTTTCGATTTATCGACGCCGAGTCTTTCGGGATCCCAAACGAGTTTTGCAAGAATTTCGCCGTTGAGACATTTCATCGCGGCGGCGGTGATGACGCCCTCGGGTGCGCCGCCGATGCCCATCAGCGCGTGGATGTTTGTGCCTGCAACTGCAGCCGAGATTCCCGCCGACAGATCACCGTCCGATATTAAGCGAATTCGAGCGCCGGTAGCTCGCACATCATCGATCAGCTTTTTGTGACGCGAGCGTTCGAGACAAATCACAGTAAGATCGTCAACGTCACGACCGAGTCGGCGAGCGATGTTCTTGAGGTTTTCCTCGACCGGCGCATCGATATCTACAACGCCGCGGCACGACGGGCCCACGACGATCTTGTCCATATAGATGTCGGGGGCGTACAAGAGACCCCCGCGCTCGGCCGCAGCTAACACGGCGATCGCATTGTTTGCACCGAGTGCACACAGGTTTGTACCTTCGAGCGGATCGACCGCGATGTCGACCTCGGGAAACTCACTTCGCGCTTCGTCCGAGAAGATGCCGCCGCCCAATTCTTCGCCGATGTAGAGCATCGGAGCCTCGTCGCGTTCACCCTCGCCAATGACGATACGGCCCCGCATCGGAACGGTATCCATAACCTCGCGCATGGCTTCGACCGCGACATGGTCGCTGTGTTTCCGGTCGCCCTGGCCCATCGTCTTGGCCGACTCGATCGCCGCGGCCTCGGTCACGCGCAAAAAGTCGAGCGCTAGTTCACGTTCTGCTTTGATATTTTTCATCTATTTTCCTCAAATACCTTTTGACGAACCGCACGTCTAACTCATTTATTGAAGGCATTTTACCACTTGCACGGCGTGATTTGACAACCAGCCTTCCGAATATTACGGTTTTAGTTTGGCTTTTCGAGCCAAAGATAGAAGAGTATGACCTATATTGTGACGACGCCCTGCGTCGAATGTAAATACACAGACTGTGCCGCCGTTTGCCCTGTCGAGGCCTTTCACGAGACGCCCGACCGGCTGCTTATCAACCCTGACACCTGCATCGATTGCGACGCCTGTCTGCCCGAATGTCCCGTCGAAGCGATTTTCTCCGACATGTCCGTGCCCGAGGAATACATGGAATGGCTCGAGAAGAACGCAGAAGCCGAGAATTACCCGATCATCAGCACAAAACAACCCGCGCTCATGGGCGCCGGATGCACAGGCCCGCCGGAAGCGTAAGTGTCAGTAGCCCGCATCCTGATGCGTCGGGATAAGGGCAAATTATCAAATTCGAAGTTTCTTGAGGCGGTGCAATCACCGCCTTTTATCTTTTAAAAATTGTTTCGCCGTAAAGCAACTTAATTCATTCTCACCGTATCAATGCTTTCAAAAGAGCAGCACATGAGAGGTGTTTGCGACACTTGACTTTGGAGTCGCAACGGCGCTAGAAGTGAGTTGTTCGATTGATAGTAGTATTGAATTTGAGCTTTTGAGATGGATGAGGACGGGGTTAGTGTTACGCCCAGAAACTTCGTTAGAGACATCGAGAAGTGAAAACTCCTGAAATCGAAATTCTCCCAAAGAGAATTTCCCTTGAAGCCGTTTGCAGCTTCCCGGCAACTTTTCTGTAGGCAAACATTCGACCCTGTCGTAAGACGGAGAGGCGTATGTCTGCAAAAAACAGAAAAGACAAAAAGGCAAAGCAAACGATCCCAACAATCGTTGAAGATACCGAATTAATAGATGAGACAACGGAAGCCGTTGGATTCAGCCCTGCTGCATATATCAAGCGGCATTGGCTAGTGAGCGCGTCCGCGTTGGTACTCGTGTCGCTGATCGCGGCAGGCGTGATGGCTCGCAACGGTTGGTTCGGCCGGAACGCGGACGCCCTCGTCCGCGATCAAGGCGAAGCCTTGACTAACCCGTTACCATCCGGCACGCCGCAACTTTCGAAAGAGTACATTTGGGCTGGAAATGGCCGACTACTTGCAGTCGAAGACGCTAATGCGCTATCTGCGCCGCCTGCTGATCTGGCGGTATGGCGACCTTCGACTGGTGTTTGGTGGGTGATGGGCGGACAAGGTTCGCAGCCTGTCGCACAGGGTTGGGGCATGAACGGCGACGTTCCGGCGCAAGGCGATTTCGATGGCGACGGTAAGACGGACTTCTCGGTTTTCCGGCCATCGACCGCAACGTGGTGGATACTGAAATCCTCTGACGGCACTTATTACGCGCAGCAGTTCGGCATCAGCACGGACACGACCGCACAGGCAGATTACGACGGCGACGGTCGCACGGATGTCGCGGTGTGGCGAGCGACAGACGGAGTCTGGTACATCATCCAAAGCTCGACCGGCGGAACGCAGTATGCAACCTACGGAATAGACGGCGACAAGCCCGCACCCGCAGACTACGACGGCGACGGTCGTGCCGACATCGCAGTTTGGCGTTCAAGCAACCACACATTCTATTCGATAAACACCAGCAACAACGCATCTGCAGGGTTTACATTCACTCAATCAAGCACCGAGCCTGTGAGCGCCGACTACGACGGCGACGGACGTGCAGACTACGCAGTGCGCAACGGCAACAACTGGATAGTGCGCAAAAGCTCCAACGCACAGACCGACACCATTCCTTGGGAACAATCGACCGACAAAGCGGTCCAAAACGACTACGACGGCGACGGCAAAGTCGACATCGCAACTTGGCGCGACTCAAACGGCAACTGGTTCATCCGCCAATCCGCCAGCAACAACTCGCTCCGCCAAGTCCAATGGGGAATGTCCGGCGACATCCCTGTCCCGGCTTACTACAGGAGGTAGTTGAAGATTATGAACACCCGATACAAACACATTTTTGTTTCAATTGAGCTGTTATTTTTGATCGGCCTATTCACTAATTTAGTTTGCACTCAAGGCATGCCGCCCACTGCAAACACTCCCGGCTCACCGGCTGGTTCATATAAGTTGAGCGATCTGGACACTATAAATCTTTTCAATGGCAATCTTAGCCTTAATGTCCCGCTAGTTAAGGTTGGAGGACGGGGTGAAGTTGCTCAGGATTTGTCAGTAAACATTGGAGATCAATGGGTCGTAGAAGCTCATCACACGATTGGGGATGGCATCATCTTTGACATAAATCCCAGCTACGGCTCACCATTGG
>JANOGL010000217.1:0-11265 GCA_031405985.1 Acidobacteriota bacterium
GAGTATGCGGCCTACGTGGACGGGGATGCCAACATTCCACACACAGAGGAAAGCCCGCTCGAGACGATCGCACCTGAATCTGACGAAGGCCGACGTTTATTGACCGAGGCAGTGAGCCTTTTGCAGGAAAGGCTCGCCGCCCCAGAAATAGGAGAAAAGCAATGAATAGCAAAAATACCAGATTAACTTTGATCATCGGCGTTGTACTGATGAGTTTGATGATATTTGCTGCCGAGGCCGGTTCGCAGCAACTAGGCAGACGCCCATTTCTTCCCAAGTCTGACTGTGAGTTGTGCCGCGCGACGAATCTATTGAATAGTGGCGAGACCGCACGGCGCAGGCCACTCGAGCGCGATCGATCAACTGAGGCGAGTTTGCCATTTGGGCCGGGCAGTCTCGATCCGACGTTCGACGCGGACGGCAAGCTGACGACTGAAATCGGTGAGGGCACCGAAGATTTTGTGCTGGCAGCTGCAATTCAGCCTGACGGTAAGATCGTCGCTGCAGGAGTGAGCTACGCAAACGGAAGTATGGCGGCGGCATTGGTGCGTTACACAAAGGACGGCTCGCTCGACACTTCGTTCGGACTGGACGGCAAGGTCATCACGCCGGCGGTGAGCGCCTATGCGGTCGCGATCCAGAGCGATGGTAAGATCGTCGCGGCCGGAGACAATGGCCCGCAAGCAGCGGTTTTTCGCTACAACAGCGACGGGTCGCTCGACCCTTCGTTCGGTGTCGGCGGCATCGTCTCGGTCTCGTTTTACGACGCCGACATAGCCTACGCGGTCGCCTTGCAGCCCGATGGAAAGATCGTAATCGCAGGCTACGGCGAGGGTCCGTTTTTCGCGCCGCAGAATCACACAACCGACTTTGCCCTCGCGCGACTTAATGCAGATGGCACCCTTGACGCTTCCTTCGGCGTCGGCGGAAAGGTTATTGCACCGTTTGGCAGCGGGGGTTTCTTTGCCGACGTTGCCAACTCGGTTATCATTCAGGGCGACGGTAAGATCGTCGCCGCGGGCTGGGCGGCTGATTTTGACTACGGCTACGTCGCATTGGTGCGGCTGAACTCAAACGGCTCTTTCGACAATTCGTTTGGCAACAACGGAAAGGTGCTCAGCTACCCGGTCGGCGGCAACGGCTGGGCAGTGGCTGCCACATTGCAGCCGGACGGCAAAATTGTTGCGGCCGGCGGCTACTATAACAGCGAGACGGACCTCGGCTTTGCGATCACCCGCTATAAAACCAATGGTTCACTTGACACGAGTTTCGACACGGACGGTTTTGTCACAATCGCAAATCCCGTCGGCTGCTCGTTGTATGGCGTTGCGATTCAGCCGAATGGCCGGATCATCGCGGCAGGCGGCAACGACTATAACGGCGTTCCAACTACGAATAATGACTTCGCAGTTTTCAGGCTTAACGCCGACGGTTCACGCGACACATCGTTTGGCGTTGACGGCAAAGTAACGACCGACTTTTTCGGCTTTGACGATTCTGTCGAAGGCGACGTCGTGGTTCAGCCGGACGGCAAGATCCTCGCCACGGGCCTCAGCTATAACGGTGGCGACTATGACTTTGCCCTTGCCAGGTATTCCGGCGATTCCGCTGCGCCCGCAAGGCCGAGATTCGACTTTGACGGCGACGGCCGCTCGGATGTTTCGGTCTTTCGTCCCTCGGAAGGAACGTGGTATCTGAACCGCTCGACCGAGGGTTTTGCCGCAACGCAGTTCGGCCTTGCAGCCGACAAACTCGCGCCCGCCGATTACGACGGGGACGGTAAAACAGACATCGCGGTTTATCGTGAAGGCGTTTGGTATCGGCTCAGCAGCGCGAACGGAGCTGTCGGTATCGACCAGTTCGGAGTGGCCGGCGATATTCCGGTTCCGGCGGATTACACTGGCGACGGCCGTGATGAGCTTGCGGTTCTTCGCAACGGCGCCTGGTGGATTTTCAATCTTTCGAATGCTCAGGTCAGCGTTGTTCAGTTTGGGCTTGCGGGCGATAAGCCCGTGCCCGCAGATTACGATGGAGACGGTCGAGTTGATCACGCCGTGTATCGTGGCAACGGTGAGTGGCATTTGAACCGTTCGAGTCAAGGCTACGCGGTCGCGCAGTTTGGGCTGGCGACGGACAAACCTGTTATCGGCGACTACGATGGCGACGAAAAGACCGATCTGGCAGTTTATCGCGACGGCACGTGGTATCTGCTGCAGAGCACGAACGGATTTGCGGCATTTCAGTTCGGCATAGCCTCTGATACGCCCGCGCCTGCCGATTACGACGGCGATGGCAGAACCGACGCTGCAATTTACCGCAACGGCGAATGGTGGTCGCTTCAAAGCACAGGCGGTGTTGGCATTCAGCAGTTCGGCCTTGCCGGCGATAGGCCCATCCCCAGCTCGTTTGTGCCGTAGAACCTACCCTCCCACACCTACACCTTTACGCGGGCATCTGGCCGGCAACGGTCTCGGGCCTTTTGAATACAGAAAACCGCTAAAACAGCTCCCACGCCGCCTGAAATATCAAGAAGCACGTCGCTAAAAGCGCCGGTCCGCAACGCTTCGAAACTTTGGTTGAATTCGTCAACCGACGCGATCACGGCGACGAAGAGGATCGCCAGGATGTAACGCCATTTTTGTAAAAAACCTGATGCTGACATCGATAGAGCGCGAAATGTCAGAGACGCAAGAACTGCGTATTCGGTAAAGTGAGCGATTTTGCGAACGTAACCGTGGATGACCTGACGCATTTCATAAGGCATGTCGGGGAAAAAGAATTGCAGCAGCGGGCCGATAATGCGAGAAGTTTCTGTCATCGCTCCGGCCGGGCTTGAGAGAAAAAATATTACGACGAGCCATAAAACAATCGGCGCGTAAGCCCAAAGGCCCACGCGCCAATTTGTTTTTGATTCGAATGAATCCAAGTCTCTACTGCATCGGCGCCATGTTAGAAAACGCTGAAAGACCGCCGCCAAGTACCATGATGATCCATCCGGCGATAACAAGAAGCAGCGGCACCATGCCCTGTTTTCTCATAAAGTAAAAAACAATGCCGCCCAGCGGTTGGCAAAAGAAATTGACCAGTCCCCAAATTACCTTCTCTTTAGTGTCTGCACCCGTTTGTATAGCCGTTACAACCAGCCAAATCGTGCCAACGAGCAGCAAGATATATCCCAAAATTACTAACATCGTGTCCCTCCAAAAGTTAAGTTCTTAAAATCAAGGAAAAGCAAGGAAAGCATATACCAACTCGGTTCAAAGTTCAAAGTTAAAGGTTTAAAGTTCGCAGCGCATGCCGACTAACTTTGAACCTTGAACTTGAAACCTTAAACCTGCGTCCTACGCCGCTGCAGCTCCGCTGACGACCTCGATGATCTCTTTGGTGATCGCGGCCTGGCGGATGCAATTCATATTAAGTGTGAGCGTGTCGATCAGCTCGCCGCATTCTTTGAGATCATTGTCACTAACTGCACGGCTCGATTGGGGTGAGCGTGTATTTTTCGGTGCCGCTGCCTTTATATACCTTATCCCCGGTGACCTCACCGGGCCCGCTGCCGGTCATCGTGCCAGGTTTCCCGAGACCGTCAGGAAGCGATATGGTGTAGGTGCCATTCCCCCTAGCGTTGAATGGCCCACCGCTGTATTCGTACGTCCCCGACATTCCGCCCGAAAAATTCACTACTAGAATGCTGCTCGTGAGCTTGAAAGGTTTCATGATGTCACAGACGCTGGTATTGGTCTGCCAGTCGTCGAGCCCGCCGACGATCTGGTACGATCCACCGCCGGTGTTTGCGGTGAGTTCGAGAGTCGCCTTACCACGCTTAGAAGTTGCAGTGAGTTTAATGGTCGCACTTTTGCCTATTTCGCCGGGTGCGACATAGGTGAGCGTTCCGGCTGTCTTCGGGATCAACGTAGGATCGACAGACTTTTCGCCGGCAAGAAGTGCATCCAGTTTTGAGGGAACATCAGCGCCTCCGAATTTGTGTACGACCTTGACCGGGATCTGCGTGGTTGAGCTTACCTTGACGGAGCCGGGCGACGACGCGACGATCTGCACGCATTTTCCGTCCTGCCACTTGTCCCGCGCCATATACAAAACGGTCAGAGCGGCTTTATATGCGGCGTTGACCCCGTCGCCGGCAAGCTCCGACGCTTCGTTCAGATTTTCCATGCTTTCGTGCACGTTCTGCGAGGACCGTATCTCCCGCTCGTTCGACATGGTGGGTTTATGGTTGGGGTCGTTGACATCGTCATTTAAAGTTAGCCCTGTCTCAACATACATCGAGCGGCCGTTCTTGACCTGGCGGGTGCCCTGGGTAATATCCATTGTCGTCGATGCTGTGTCGGCGTTGTCGTTTACGGTAGTCCGGACGAACACTGTCAGATCCTGTGCGACCTGAGCCCCACCGGATTCGCCGGCCAGGCGAAGTTTTATCGTGAGTTGGACCTGGCCCTCGGCGTTGGGGCACTCGTTCCCATCGACGCTGCCGGTCATTTCCGATGTCAGCGTGACACCGTTCTGAACGGATTCGGTCTTAACTTCCATACCAAATAAACTCGACCCGTCCTCCCTAAAAGTTAGTTCGCCGCCAAATGTCGTTGTAACGCCGTCTTTCGTAGTTACTTTTCGAGACTTCACCCCGCCTGTGCTCATCTTCGGATCGGTGTGACTTTCTGTCCATATATTTTTCAGGCCACCGATCAGTCCCCCGGCGAGAGCGGGATCTCGAAAGATGAAGACAGACGCGTCACCACCCTGAAACATCAAAACCGCGGCGGTCAACGGTTTAATGAGTTCGGGACGAATGAATGCGAAGTGCGGAATGCCGCTCGCCGGAGACGACGGCTCGGCCATTTGAGAAACCTTAGCACCGCCTGTCGTCCGGGCAGTCTGTCTTTCCGCAATTGCGCTGTTGATCGCACTACGTTCGTTTGCTTCGATAGAAGCGGCGAATACGGCCAGGCTCGGGTCGATCTTAGCAAGACGGCGCACCACCTCGGCCCCGGGCGAAAAAAGCGGGGCTTTAGGGTCGAATGTCGGAACGTTCGCCGGCACGTCGATCTTTACGTTCAACAGCGGATCTTTTGAAAATTTGCCTTTAAGAAAGGTACACGACAGAGACACGCAAAGAAGAATTGCTAGAACGGGTAGAATCACCTTAGAATTTTTCATATCTCATTTCCTCCGCAGCTACGCCGGCTAGCCGCAGTTTGTTGTACTTCTATCGTGAAGAACCGCAACCGAGTACTATCGACAGCAAGGTCGGCTACACTTGGCTCGAGTTCCGAAAGCCTGCATCTTGCTAATGCACCCGGCCATAGTGGGGGCGCGTTAGGTCATAGGTTGGGAGATTGCCGGCTATCTTGCTGATATCGCCGGCCACTACGCCATCTTTCGACCCGCGAAAGCGGCCGCACCCCAAGGCAAGGATGATCACGAGCGCTCAGGAAGAACCGGAAAACACGGCGAGCCGCTTATTATTCATGTTGCACATTGCTCACCATCTTTCGTTTCTGTCCCACAAATGTACGTCGCCTCGCTCGTCGCCGAAGCATACTATTGGAGCTTGCCAAGGGGCTTTCCGTCGAGCCATAAGATCCTGGAACCCTTAACAGCTGAAAAATAAGCATCATAGGTTCTGGCCCTGCCCTGGATATCAGAAAAAGTAACTTGCCAGTTGCTCGGCACGCTAAATTTACCGCTTGATTTCACGCTTTGAAATTTGATACTTCCGACGTAACCGCTCGCAACGCCGATGTTCCAGGTGTAAGCATTTCCGGATCCGAATTGAAAGTTTTCTATCGAAGCATGCGTGTCGGTGCCGGCACTCGCACCGGTGTAAGCGTTTACGTACGAAAGCGAGCCCGAAAAATCATTTGTCCATTTACCCTTAAAGTCGGCAGGAGCAACGCTGAACTTGTTGCGGGTTGCCATGTTCTCCATTTTTTCCCAACCGGAGGTCGTTTGGTGATAAGGGCCAAATTCTTGCTCGAATGCTGCCTTATTTGGAGTGACGAACTCTAAATACCGTCCGGCGCCGCTGGAATAATTCATCTTGAACAATACGACGTGAACCGTTTTCCCTGTCGCTTTTTCCACGGCGTCGGCCTCCGCAAATTCAATAGCCTGCCAGCCGGTGATCGGTTTGAATTCGAAATTGCCCGCCGCACTGTATCTGGGTGCGACCAGAACGTTCCAGGCATTCTTTAGTCCATCCAACACCACCGAATTATAAGCATCCGCGCTTTTATTTGGATAATGAACCAGAACTCTAATATTTGCCTTTGTTACTTGCACCCAGTCGTCCTGAATAGTGCTTGTCCATCCATCATCAAAATTGGTTGTAGTAAATGCATAACCATTGCCGGAAGAAACGGCGGGAGCATTCTTAACCGGGGCAACAGCAATTACGCCAACTGGTTTTTTTAGGCTGATCGATTCCAGGAAAGCCGATATATTTTGCTCGTACGCCTGGGTATTAGTGAGAATGAGAACATTGACCATTTTCCCAAAACCGCTGGCGGTCACGAGCATTGCGATCCCTTTTTCACCGCCTTTCTCAAATGGCGAGAAGCCACTCTGTATTTCCCAACCGTCGTCAGTGGCCGGACTTGCCATTTGCGGGGCGGTTGAAACATTTACCATTCCCATAACGACCGTTTGCCATGCAGCATCAAAATTCTCCCTGGAATTATTGGTGCCGGGAAGAGATTTGAATAAGGTGATCAGGCAATAACTTCCATTTGCTTTGTCCTCGGTCGAAAGTTGAATTGAATTTGGGGTGGCTTGCTTGTGCCAACCCTTTGGCGGCTGAAACGAAGCAATATCAAATGTGTCGGAATGTTGAGCCGGCACAGTAATTGAAAACGCCACTAAACATAAAAATAAGGCCAGTATTTGTTTCATAACAACTCCATTCACGTTTCAGTCTATCAGCGTTCAATTGACCGGGTCTATCTTACCCGAACTTCCTAGACTAGAAGGTACAGATCACGCGAATAAAAAATAGCGGCACGTAATGTACAAAACATTCGTGCCGCATGTGTTGTTGTTCTGACTTTTCTGAAGCTACGCCGCCGCGGCGCCCGAGACGACCTCGATGATCTCTTTTGTGATCGCGGCCTGGCGGATGCGGTTCATGTTGAGCGTTAGGGTGTCGATGAGCTCGCCGGCGTTCTTCGACGCCGAATCCATAGCCGTCATGCGCGAGCCTTGCTCGCTGGCAACCGACTCGAGCATGCCGCGATAAATCTGCGTCTCGACTTGTTTTGGCAGAAGCTTTGCAAAAATATCAGGCGCCGGTTGTTCGTAGATGTACTCGGCCTGCACGCCCGTAGATTCGCCATCACCGTCGCTCGCCGTTTTTGGAATCGGCAGAAGCTGCTCGATAACCGGCTTTTGAGATAAAACAGTTTTGAACTCGGTGAACACGACAAATACTTTATCTATGGACGTATCCTCGGTAAACGTCGCGATGAGTTTATTCGCTATTTGCACGGCGTCGGCGTGAACGACCTGACCGCTCCCGGTGAGGCCAATGTATTCGTCCGCGAGCTCGACCTCGCGGCGTTTGAAAAAATCGCGTCCCTTTCGGCCAACAGCGACCATCGACGATTGTTTGTCAGAATTCTGTTTAAGGAACGCCTGCGCCGCCTTGATGACGTTTGCATTGAATGCGCCGGCGAGACCTTTGTCCGCGCTGATTAGCACAATCAGATACTTTGCGTCGCCGCGCTCATCGAGCAGTGGATGCGAAAATTCGCCCGCAACCTTGCCGCTTAAACCACCAAGAACCTCACTCATCTTGCCGGCAAAGGGACGCGACGCGGTCACGCGATCCTGCGCACGTTTCAATTTCGCCGCCGCGACCATCTTCATCGCCTTGGTGATCTGTTGCGTGTTTTTAACCGACTTAATTCGTCGGCGCATATCTAACAAACTAGCCATCTTGTTAAGTTTCTTAATTCAAGTTTCCAGTTTCGCGTTTTTCTGGTTTCAAATTAGAAACCATAAACTACGAACTAGAAACTAAGCAGAAGCTGCGTTAGCCGATTCCCAACGAGTCGCTTTGAAATCCTCGACCGCTTCCTTCATCGACGCTTTAAGGTCGTCGTCGATCGACTGCTTTTCGCGAAGCGTGTTTAGCACGCCCGGGTGCGATTCTTTCGCAAATTTCGTTAACTCTTCTTCAAATCGCTTTAAATCCTCGACCGCGACATCATCAGCGAGGCCGTTACTCACGGTCCAAATGATAAGCACCTGTTCGACGACCTCCATCGGCTTGTACTGAGGCTGTTTAAGGATCTCGGTCAGACGCTTGCCGCGCTCCAACTGGTCTTGCGTCGATTTGTCGAGGTCCGAGCCGAACTGCGCAAACGCCGCGAGTTCGCGAAACTGTGCGAGGTCGATACGCAGCGTTCCCGCGACCTGCTTCATCGCCTTGATCTGCGCGCTGCCGCCGACGCGCGAAACCGAGTTGCCGACGTTGATCGCCGGACGCACGCCTGAGTTGAATAGATCGGCTTCGAGAAAGATCTGTCCGTCGGTGATCGAGATCACGTTCGTCGGAATATACGCCGAGATGTCGCCGGCCTGAGTTTCAATAATTGGAAGCGAAGTTAGTGAGCCGCCACCGCGAGCATCAGACATCTTAGCCGCGCGCTCCAGCAAGCGTGAGTGCAAATAAAACACGTCGCCCGGATAGGCTTCGCGGCCCGGCGGTCGTCTCAAAAGAAGTG
This sequence comes from Acidobacteriota bacterium, assembly GCA_031405985.1. Taxonomy (GTDB): domain Bacteria; phylum Acidobacteriota; class Blastocatellia; order Pyrinomonadales; family Pyrinomonadaceae; genus OLB17. The sequence goes on from JANOGL010000217.1 coordinate 8,742, forward strand.
AAATTTCGCGATACGCAGCGGCTTGCTTCGACAGATCGTCATAGATCGTCAATGCGTGACGGCCGTTGTCGCGGAAGTATTCGCCCATCGCGCAGCCTGCATAGGGTGCAAGAAATTGCATCGCTGCCGGATCTGACGCCGAGGCGTTTACGATGATCGTGTAATCCATTGCGCCGAATTCTTCGAGCTTTTGGCGAACCTGCGCAACGGTTGACGCCTTTTGCCCGATGGCGACATAAACACAGATCACGTCTTTGCCCTTTTGATTAATGATAGTGTCGATCGCGACCGCAGTCTTCCCTGTCTGACGGTCGCCGATGATCAACTCGCGCTGCCCGCGGCCGATCGGCACCATCGAGTCGATGGCTTTGAGACCTGTCTGCAAAGGTTCTTTAACCGGCTGACGGGCAATAATTCCCGGTGCGATACGTTCGATCGGGAAATAAGTGTCAGTGATGATCTCGCCCGCTTCGTCGATCGGGTTGCCGAGAGCGTCAACAACGCGGCCGATCATCGCGTCGCCGACGGGCACGCTCATGATTCGTTTCGTGCGTTTTGCTTCGTCGCCCTCTTTGATCTTTTGAAAATCGCCGAAGAGCACGCAGCCGACTTTGTCTTCCTCAAGGTTGAGTGCGAGGCCGCGAACGCCGTGGTCAAACTCCAACAGTTCGCCGGCCATGACCTTTTCAAGGCCGTAAATTTCGGCAATACCATCGCCGACCTTTATGACCGTGCCGACCTCGTTGACGGTCATCGACGCGTCAAAATTCTCTATCTGTGCACGAATGATCTCGTTGATCTCGTTTGCTTTTATCGATTCCATGATTCTATTGGTGAGTGTTGAATGCTGAATGTTGAACGGCTTTTTATTTACCAATCACCATTCAGCATTAACCATTCACAAGTTGTTCCCTTAAATTCTCCAACTTCGTTCTTACCGAGCCATCATAAACGGTCGAGCCGATGCGCGTTACGACGCCGCCGATGATGTCTGCATCGACTTCGTAATTGACACGTACCGTTTTGCCGGTGAGGTTCGCAAGATTTTTTTCAAATTCTTTACGCTCTGTTGCGGGCAGTTCGCGGGCCGAGATTATCTCTGCCGAAACGACACCGCTGCGCTCTTCGAGTACCGACTCAAAGCGTTCACTGATCTCAGCGAGTTCGGTAAGTCGGCTATTTTGCAGCAACACACGCAGAAAGTTCGCTGTCGTCTTCGACGGTTTTGTTCTCTTGATAAGCTCGCCGAGTAAATTTTCTTTGCTCGCATGGGCAATCGACGGATTGCTAAAAATACTGTGGAGATCGGCGTTTTCAGAGATCATCGCCCCGAACGCATTCAACTCTTTTTTTACTGTTTCCGTCTCGCCGCTTTTCAAAACCACATCGGCTAGCGCGGTGCCGTAACGTCGGGCTATCGTCTCGATGCTCATATCAATTCAGCCCTCCGATCTCGGCAATACTCGATTTGACGAGCTTTGCGTCGGTTTTGCCATCGATCTGTTTTCGCAACTTTTTTTCTGCAAGGCGAATGCTCTCGACCGCCGAAAATCGACGAAGCTCAGCACGTGTTTGATTTGCTGCCCGGGCAAGTTCGGCCTCGCTCTGTTGTCGAAGTCGCTCGACATCAGTTTTCGTTTGATCAGCCAGCCGCTTCTTCTCAAACGCAGCCTCGTCTTTAGCTTTTTGCAGAATGTTTTCTTTCTCGGTGTCGAGTTGGGCGAGTTTGCCCTCAGCCGACGTGAGACGCACGAGTGCGGCCTGCTTTTCTTCTTCGGCCTTGATCAGCTCGGCGCGAATCTGCTCGCGTTTTGTTTTAAACGCGTCGCTCACCGGCTTTTTTACAAAGTAGATCATCAACGCGATAAAGATCGCGAGATTAACAAACTTCCACGCTTCAAAACCGGGGATGTTGAACCAGTCGTTGTAAAACTTCATCAAGCCGCTCTGCGCTCCGCCGCCACCGGCCAAGAGAAGCATGAAATTTGTGATAAGTGCAAACATTATTGACAAAAATTAACCCTTGAGAATTCCCGCAGCGATTGAATCTGCCAACTTCTCTGCGTCTTTGCGAAGTGCGGCCTGGGCCTCGGCCGACTGCTTGTTAATCTCGGCCTTCCCGGTCTCGAGCTTATCGGCGACCTCGACTTTAGTTTCGCCGAGTTTCTTTTCGCGTGCAGTGACTGCCTTCTTTTGCTCTTTTTCTATCAACGCATAACCCTTTGAGCGCGCACTGAGCATCTCCTTAATATAATGAGCCTCTTTTTCTTCAACGCCCGCAATTATCTCAGCCGCCTCGCTCGAATGTCCGCCTTTATTACGCTCACGCGCAGCGAGAACCTTATTTATCGGACGATAAAGCGTGCGGTTCAGGACCCAGACCATCAAAAGGATCAACGCAATGTGTATGAAAAGTGAGCCGTCCGGAAAAAGCTGAATTGTCTCGGCAAAGGCCAGAAGATGCATATTCGTAATATCGGCGTGTTGCCGCAGCGCATAGGGCAAAAACCGCCCGATTCTCAAA
>JANOGL010000303.1:0-5700 GCA_031405985.1 Acidobacteriota bacterium
TCCCCGAAGGCATCGAGGGCCGAGTCGCTTACAAAGGCACACTCGCCGAAACCGTCACACAACTCGTCGGCGGTTTGCGTTCGGGAATTGGCTACACCGGCAGCCGCACAAACGCCGAACTGCAGCAACAAGCAAAGTTCATCCGCATAACGTCCGCCGGCCTTCGCGAATCCCACGTCCATGACGTGATCATCACTAAAGAAGCCCCGAATTATCGGCTGGAGTCTTAATCGTGAGTTTTACGGCCTGTGTAACAGGTCAAATAACTTTAGCTACACGTGCAGCGAAGTGAAACCTGTAGACTGCGACGCACAATATTTCGTAGCGTGTAAAACACGCGATATGTGACCCGAAAATAATTTTTTCGCGGATTATGCCGCGTGTTACACACGCTATGGCGATGAAACCGTCAGTTCTACACATTTCGCCTGCCGGTGCATGTGTAGCTAACAAAAGTTGCTTGTGCTTCGCACACGAACATCGGAGCAAATCGGCGTGCTGGTCTAACAGCCCAATGCGGCGAGGCCGGCGGGGGCGGCGATAGAGTCAAAGTTAAAGCTTGAACCTGGAAGCTCAAGGCCGACGTCGCTGGGCGAGAGAGCACGGATCGGGCGCTGGAGAGCTTCGGAGGCGATGGATTCGACATTTTTTGCAATGATGTCGCGACCAATGACGAGCAATTTGTCGAGATTCGAATTACCGGCTCCGACTTCGGCGGCGACGCGATCGTTGTAGAACATCACGAGACGGTAAATTTCGTCGTCGATTTCGCCGAGTGTGCATGTGACTGAACGGACGACGGCGGGTTCGGATCCGCGAAGGAGCAAGGCGGTAAAGCCATCGCTATTTTCGCTGATGAGCAACGAGTCGCTTCCGTCGCTCCCAGCGAGCCAGTTCGCCTCACCAAGCGCACGAGGCAAGATCAAACCTGCCTTCCAACCGCGACTCTCAAAATGCAATTCGTATTCGTCTATCACCGAAAGTTTTATGGCAGTTACAAAGAAGCGCGAGCGTTTGTCCTTATCGCGCGACAGGCGCTGCGTGGCGAGCCGAAGCTCCCGTGCGGGCGTTCCGAACACCTGCTCGGCTTTCCAGTCGAGAATCTCTTCGGTCTCGGACTTCGACGAAGGTTCGCTCTCTAACGCGATGATCGCCGTCCGGGCCGTGTTGCTCGGCAGAGCGATAGACCAACGTTTTTGACTGAGTAAACCCGCAACCTCGACGACCTCGGTCAAACACGAAGAAAATTCGACGTGATGCGCGATATTCGCGTCGGCGAAGCTCGGCGTCAGTATGCCTGGCGGCAGCTCAACCGACGCCGCCTGTTTGATCGAGTAGCTGCGTCGACCGCCGCTGAGGGCAAGCGCCGTGATCGCGTCGCCCTCGATACCCAGCGCGGCGTTTGGATAATTTGGCTGTGTGATAGAAGAAAACATAAAATCAGTATTCGCTGAACGCAACGCCCTCACTGTCTTCGCCGTCAGCCATGGACTTAACGTCTTTCAAACCCTGCGCACCGTCGGTCGTGTTCGTGTCCTCGCCCATGATCTCTTTCCACTCGGTGTTGTTCATAACCGGGTCGATCGGGCGTTCGTAAAGATACTTTGCTTCGACGAGAGCGTCAATGCCGGCGGGCAACTTGCCCTTGTCGCCGGTGTATTGGTCAATAGCACGACGCATCTGCCACAAATTTTCTTTAAGCACGGTCTCGCGGGCAAACCTCATACTTCGCTGGTAGGTCGGCACCGCAATTGAGAGAAGAATGATCAAGATGAACATCGAGATCATCAACTCAAGCAGCGAAAACCCCTTCTGAATGCGGAGTGCGGATTGTGGAATGAGGAATCTCACGAATCGTCGTACACGAGATACAAAGCTGCCCTCGGGGCACAACTCCGCATTCCGCATTCCGAGTTCCGCACTTTTCTTACCAGTCACTATACTTCTCTCCGTTGAGCGCCTCGCCATCAGCCGCCGATCTGACGTCGAAAACATTGACTTCGTCCCAATTCTCCGAGTCCTTATCCTGATACGACGAACGCAGCTTCCAATCTTTCTCGCCGGTAAAAGGGTCGATCGGAATCTCGCGCAGATAAACCTTGTTGATCTCCTTATTTTCGGTGATCTCGGTCGCGTTCTTGTCGTCGAACGGTGAGCTGCCGCGCACATCAGGACTGCGTGACTTAACACGAACGCCGTCCACCAACGTCTCGAGATCGGGCGGATAGCGATCAAGATTCTCGGACTCGAAGATCTTGCAATCGTCGATGATCACACGACTACGCGGATCTGCCGGTAAAGCCTGATTCGGATCGATCATGTTGCGCGTTGAAGAAGCTCCAGTGGTGCACGCACCTATCGTGTCACGTTTGAATTCGTCGATCGCGCTTCGCATCTGCCGAAGCGCCTCGCGCAGCTTCTGTTCCTTTTGCCGCTTCACCGCGTTGTCGGCAAGTGGGATCGTGCCCATCACAAGCACGGCGAGCACACCGAGAGTGATCACAAGCTCGAGCAGTGTGTAGCCGTCCTTTCCAGAAGATAAACCACTAAATTTCACAAAAAGTACACGAAAAAAACGTGGTCTCATTTTGTGTAATTTCGTGTAGTTTAGTGGTTCCATTATTCTTTGAATCTCAGTGCAAACGCCCTGCTGTCCGCCGACAACAGATTCATCACGTCACGCTCGAACGTAATTACGGGCCTGCCGTCCGCGAGCGCCTCGATCTCGATGAACGCCAACACACCGTTCGCAGCTACCGCTTTGTCGTCTTTAGCAACAAGCGAAACGTAGAGCTTGCCGTTCTGGTTGAGGAACGGCGTCGCCTGAGCGTTTGCATTTGCCGGGAAAATGTCGCCGTAGCTAACGCTGCGAACCACAAGTTTCTTGTCGTCGAACTTCAAACCGACAACCGCTGACATGATCTTTCCGTCGCCTTGAATAATGATGGGAATCTTCGCCTTTTCACCGGCTTTCATCTCCGCAAGCTGCGCACCGATGCTCATCTCGACAGACGAAATCATGGGTTTGTCGGGCTCGGTTTTTGGCGTTTCGGTTTTCACCTCGACCGGCTCCGCCGTTTTTGTCGTATCCGAGGTCTGCGTCAGCTGTAGCGTTTTCACCGAGCTGTCGATCGGTTTGAGATTTAACAAGGCCGCGTCCCGCTCTTTTTTAACCGCAACATCGGTTGCCGGCGATTGTGTGTTTGACTGGGTATTTTCTGCGCGAACGTAAGTCGGGCCTTCAGTTGGCTGGTCGGGAAGCTGCACCACAGTATTGCTCGGCACTCGACGCGCCAGCGCAAGAGCTTCCTGTCGCTCTTCGTCGATGATCATCGCTTCGAGCGAGCTGTTTGTCGGCACGGCCATACTGCCCGTCGGCCGCTCGATCTCGTCATCCGGCAAAATGGCCGGTGCTCGTATCACGCGAGGCGTAACGGCGATCACTATATCAACTTGACGATTGTCACGCGTTGGCGCGGTAAATAATCTGCCGATTATCGGTATCAGTCCAAGGAGCGGCAGGCCTTGTTTGCCGTTTGACTCAACACCTTGAGCAACGCTCGCGAGCAAAAGCGTTTTGTTGTTTTGTATGCGCGCAGTGCCTTTGATAGTCCGTTCGGTGAAGGTCGGTGTCAATGTCGTGGCACCGGCAACGTCCTTAGATTCGATCTCCATAGCAACCTGAACATCCTGATTAGGAAATACAATCGGCTTGAATTTCAGCGTCAACCCGACCTGCTCATAATTGATAACATTAGAAACCACGCCGTTATTGCCCCCGGTACCTCCAGTGTTTCCGAGTCCAACAAATTGAGCGCTCTGCACCGGAACACGCTGGCCGATGCGCGCAGACGAGTCTTCGTTATTAAAAGCGTGAATCTGGGTCGAGGCAATCAGTTTAGTATTACCCTTACTTTGAAACGCGCTTAGATTTGCTGCAGGTAAAAGGATGCCGGTTGGTATCGCGGTTGGATTAATGATCGCGGCTGCACCTGAAAGAACCCCGACCAAACTACGCGGGCCAATGTTGACCACGCCCTGCTGCGCTCCGCCAAGATTTGTCAGTTGGCTTTGCGAGCCGACCTGATTGCCAAGCTGCAAGAGATCGGTTTTGTTTACCTCGTAGATCGCGACATCCATCACAACCTCAGCTCGGTCTTTGTCGAGCGAGGTGATCAGTTTGCCGATGAGGCGAATATTCTCCTCGGTATCGCGAATCGTGATGCTGTTTGTCGAATCGTCAGTCAGCACGATCGTCTGGTTGCGGCCGGGCTGCGGTGGGATCGCGGTTTGCACAACCTTTGCGACATCTTTTGGCGCGGCGTTAGCCAGATAAAAAGTTCGCAGAACGAGTTGTTGAAAATTCATTCGACGCGTCTGATTTGCAACGAGGATCGTTCGCGGGCCAACCTTTTGGAAGAAAAGGCTCTCTTGCATAAAGATGTAGTCGAGCGCCTTTGCCGAGGTGACATTTCTAAGCTCGATCTTGACCTTGCGATTTTCGAGCCGCGATTCGGTGTCGAATAAAACGTTTAGATCGAGGTCTTTCGAAAGCTCTTTGATAATAAATTGAAGATCGATGCCCGCCGGAAACGGGACATCGCGGAGCTTCTCTAGCTTTTGCGGTAACTGCGGTTGCGTTGGCAAATAACCGGTGGGCATAAGCTTTACGCCGTTTGAATCCACCTTTTTATCAGAAGGCGTGCCTTCGAGCACCTCTTTCTGCAATCTGACCATTCGGTCCATCTCGCTCTTTGCAAGCTCGTTCGTCGGGTCGAACGCATACGCGCGGCGGAACGCGTTATAAGCCCCCTCGTAATCTTTTTCCTTCGCGGAGGTCGAGCCCTTCTTCATATACATCTGTGACGCATTGAAAAGCGCTCGCACCAGATGAAGCCGATACTCGGGATTCTTCGGGCTGTCGGCAACAGCGAGAGCAAAAGCTTCGACCGCCTTGTCCCATTGTTCGGCGGCCTCGTGCTTCATGCCTTCTTTGAACTGCTTTTTGCCGTCGCCGAACGCGAGAACGCTAGTCGGTGCAAGCATCGATACCAGCAAGACCAAAACTATAGAAAAGCGAGCGTGATTACTTTTTTTCATATTTTTAGGATGGCTTAGGACAGCCGGAAAAAAATTCGCGAAAGCCGAAACTTTACACGGCTTTAACTGTGCAAAGTTTCAATTTTGCCGGAACAAAAGCGTCCGGCGAGTGTAATGCTCTAATTTTCGGTGTATCGAGTGGAAAAATCAACTGGAATCTTCGTATTATGCGGCTAACGTTTTAGTAATTGCCGTCTGAGATAATCGAGCGCCGCTTGGCTCGTTCGCCATCGGATCAAATGCCGGTCGCCTGGAAGTACAAACTTTATCGACTTAACGCCTCTCGGACCGGCGTAACCGATGAAAACCGTGCCGACCGGTTTGTCTTCCGTGCCGCCGTCCGGGCCGGCGATTCCTGTAACCGAAATCGCGTGTGTCGTCTTTGCACGCTCGAGCATTCCAGATGCCATTGCTTCGGCACACTCGGCGCTGACCGCGCCGTGAGTTCTGATAATTTCCGGATCCACACCGAGCACGCTGGTTTTTGCTTCGTAAGAGTAGGTTATCGCGCCTTCCATAAAATAGGAGGACGAACCCGCGACCTCCGTAATTCTCATGCCGATCAGCCCGCCAGTGCAGCTTTCAGCGACAGCAACGGTG
>JANOGL010000307.1:0-6041 GCA_031405985.1 Acidobacteriota bacterium
TCCTACACGAACATCTAACCCTAAAGGGTGGCTAACTTACGCACAGTATGATTATCACTTGGGCAAACCTGTTGATGCGGAAAATATGAATGGAGTAGTTAACAGCAGTCATTACAATGATGTGCTTGACCGCCCAACACAAGCGATCACAGCAAATAACATTTCAAATTCGAAAAGCCAGTCGACGATTATATACGATGACGCGAATCGTAAGGTAACTTTGACGGCAGACCTTTTTTCATTTGGTGACAACCTAGCAAAAACCGAAAGCTTTTATGATGGATTGAGTCGCGATATTGAAAAGCGTCATTACAAAGATGGTGGATACATGGTGACAAGAACAGTTTATGACGCGCTCGGCAGAGTAGAGAAAGTAAGCAATCCATACCGACCGCTGCTGAATGAAGGGGAACATTGGACAACCACCGAATATAATGCTCTTGGTCAAATTGTAAAGGCCAAAACAGCGGATAATGCGGAAGTCGTCATGAGCTATTTGGGTAATGCCATAATTGAAACGGACCAGGCAGGCATGAGAAGGCGGAGTATAGTAAATGCTGTAAAGCAATTAGTAAGGGTTGATGAGCCGAATGCAGCAGGACAACTTGATGTGAACGGCGTTCCAGTCCAGCCAACCAATTATAGCTACGACGTTTCAAATAATTTAATGACGGTAACGCAAGGCGGTCAGACCAGAACTTTCATTTATGACTCGTTATCGAGGTTAAAGCAGGCAACCAGTCCTGAAATGGGCAGCACACCGACAAACGGGACCATTTTGTATCAATATGACAACAACGGAAATCTGACACAGAAAACCGATGCAAGAGGTGTTCAGACGATTTCCAGCTATGACTCTTTGAATCGTGTTTTGACAAGGAACTACACTGGGCCGCCGAACCTTCCGAATTATCAAGCCACGCCTGATGTAACTTACACGTATGATGACGTTACAATTTCCAACTCAAAAGGCAGCTTGACAAGGGTTGGTTCTTCAGTTTCGCAGACTGAGTATACCGCATTTGACGCCTTGGGCAGAGTACTTTCGTACAGACAGACAACCGACGGTATAAGCTACATGACCGGATATCTTTACAACCTATCGGGCGCTTTGATCGAAGAGGTCTACCCGAGTGGGCGTGTTGTCAAGAATGTCCTGGATAATGACGGTGACCTAAGCCTCGTTCAAAGTAAGAAAACCACAAACCACGGCTTTCACACTTACGCAAATAGCTTCACTTACACTGCTGCGGGGGCAGTTTCTTCAATGCAATTAGGCAACGGACGTTGGGAATCAATGCAGTTTAATTCCAGATTACAACTAACGCAGGTAGCGCTTGGAACCGTTCAAAACGGAACTGACAAACTAAAACTTAATTACAGTTACGGAACTTGGGAAAGCGGAACAATTAATTCACAAAAGAACAACGGTAATTTAGCCCAGCAAACCATTACGGTTCCGACGGTCGGACAGACACAAGGATTTACGGCGGTTCAAAATTACAGCTACGATTCACTTAATCGCTTGAAAGACGCAACCGAAACTATGTCCGGCAATCAGACTTGGAAACAAACTTTCGTCTATGACCTGTTCGGAAATCGCAGGTTTGATCCCCTCAACACGACAACCATTCCTCAAGGTTGTTCGGTCGCGGTTTGCAATCCTGAAGTCAATGTCACAAACAATCGACTTACAGGTTACCAGTTCGACAACGCAGGAAATATAACAGCCGATGCTCAGAACCGCAGCTTTACGTATGATGGGGAAAATAGGCAAATTGACGTTAAAAACTCAGCTAATCAAACTGTTGGTCAGTTTTGGTATGACGGCGACGGTAGGCGTGTTAAGAAATATGTGCCAAGTACAACCGAAACAACGGTCTTCGTGTATGACGCGCAAGGCAAAATGGTGGCCGAGTATTCAACTATTGTTTCACAGCCGACAGAAGCAAAAGTTAGTTATTTGACAAATGACCGCTTGGGCAGTCCTCGAATTCTGACTGACGCAGACGGGAATACAATCTCACGTAGGGATTTTATGCCTTTCGGTGAGGAGATTTTTACAACTCAAAGAGTCCCCGAGCTTGGATACACACCTGACACAATAAGGAAGAAATTCACCGGCTATGAAAGGGATAATGAAATTGATCTAGACTATGCGCAGGCGCGATATCATAACTATAAATTAGGTCGATTCCAGTCACCGGATCCGATTTTGATAAGGAAAGAAAGGTTGGCCGATCCGCAGACGATAAATCTTTACGTTTACGTTAGAAACAATCCATTAAATTATACCGATCCAGACGGCAGAACCATTGTCGATGAGGAAGGGAATGAGATTCGTATAGTTGAGGTTGATGGCTGGATTCTCGTTGCTTGTTCAAAATGCAAGAGCGATTCTAAGCAGTTGGCTGACACCATAAAATTAGCACGTATGATCAATTCAGCTCGGTACTCCGGGAATTCACAGGCCCGGAATCAGCTGATAGCACTTAGCGAAAGTAAGACCAAAGTCCATATCGTAATAAACACGGACCCTGCAACTACGCGGCCCGATTTGTTAGGTTCACATCGTCCGCACAGTAGTACTGCCAACGGGAATGTTCCGTTGGATTGGGACCGCTTCTCAGGCTATTTTCAAGGTACGCCCGATGTTGTTGGTAACCAACAAGGAGAACAATACTATCGGGAAGCGTCCATTATTTTGTACCAGTTGACTTTTGATCCGGACGGTACAATGGCCGCACTTGACTTGTATTCTGGAATGCTCGGCACTTTTGTTCACGAAGCTGAACACGATTTGGATCCCCAACAGATTTGGAATGCATATGCGGGGGTAAGATCACCTGGCAATGCTCCTGCATACCATCCAAGTTCACTGCTTATGAAAGAAAGAAGGGCTGAAAATGAAACAAGAAATAGTGGGTTAAGTAGGATGCAAGAGTATTTGATATTTGAGTACTTATACTATAATGGCGGTTGTTATCTGCCTCCTGAATTTTGGTAATTCACAGCTAAGAAGGTTGTTATTGCGCACTGATCAAATTTTCGCACCTTAATCCGATGCATTTAATTGAGGAGCAATTATGAAGTATGTTGTTTGGGCAGTATCTCTGATAGTTATTTTTCAAATTTCCGAACCTGGTTCTGTAGATATCACTGTGATAAGCAAAGGTGCAAGTCTCAAGGAACGCATGTCTAAAGGTTGTCCAGTAAACCCCGATAGCCTGTATAATCGGCAAGAAATTCTCCGGCAATTTGCGGGCATACTTAATAAGGCGACGCCACCGGATCTCCAAGAACTTTTCAAAAAGTATGTAGAAGATGAACGGGCAGTGGATTTTTTTGTTTATGATCTAACTGATACCTCAAATAAAAACATTTCAAAAGTCGATTGTGTAAATTTTACTAATAACCATATCTATCATTTTGCTGCGACACGCATCCCGTTCTCTATAAGCTATATTGCAGTATTGGAAGGCGGAAAAATGAAAATATTCGATGCATTAAATTGTTCCGAGGGCAAAGGTGACCTGGGAAATCTGCTTCTTTATCTGAATGAGAAGTTGAAGGATGATAAAAACAAGGATGAGATTATTACCCGTGTAAAAAATTACAGAAGATATGGAACCTATTGGAGAGTTGATGAATTTGGCACCCAGTGTAAGGAGTCCGAAAAGATTCCTGAAAATCCTGATCGTTTATACCATAGGGGGCGCGTTTTCGACGAGCTTGCTGCAATACTCTTTGCTCAGATTACATCAAATGTAAAGTACAAGCACTTTCCTTATATGCTGCGAGAGGAAGACGAAAGAGGCATAGGTTTTTTCATATACGATCTGACGGAGCCGACAAATAAACAAACGTCTCTGGTAGAACGAATAGATTTCACAAATAATCATGTTTACCATTTCGCTTATATTGATTTGCCTTATTCGTTTAGTAACATTGCTATTCTCGAAGATGGAAAATTGAAAGTTTTCAAAGCGATTAACTGCGATGGTGGTCGAGACAAACTAAGTGATGTAATGAATTATCTGAAGGAAAAATTAAAGAACGATGAGAATAGGAATGCGATCCTGAAAAGAGTAAGTAGTTATAGAGATTACGGCGTATATACATCCTTTAACAATTTATCAGTCCCTCAATGTAAAGAGATTGAAAGTAAAATCCCTCCCATAAAATAGCAGGCCGGTTACGATTACAGTTTTAGGCGGGTTGGTATTGCGAGAGATTCGCTTTGGGCGAGCAGAGTCGCTTCTTTTTGCACGATAGTCTTGGGCGGCTTCTTTTTGCAAAGCTATAAAGAACAATGAATCACGAAAAAGTTGAGAGCGGCGAAGTCGCGTCTAACTCGGACAAATTTCTCACGCCGCCGTTGATCTTGATCTTTATCACGATCTTCATCGATCTGATCGGTTTTGGGATGGTGATACCGATATTACCGTTCTATTCGCAGACCGAACCGTTTCTCGCGACGCCATTCGAGATCGGTTTGCTGGTCGCGATCTATTCGTGGATGCAGTTCTTTTTTTCGCCGGTGCTCGGCCAATTGTCCGATAAATACGGTCGTCGACCGATTTTATTTTTTGCGTTGATGGGTTCGGCGCTTGGCTATTTCATTGTAGGTTTTGCGAATACGCTGCTCCTCGTCTTTGTCGGACGAATCGTGAGCGGTATTACCGGCGGCAGCATTGGAACGGCTCAGGCTTACATTGCGGACGTCACCACAAAAGAAAATCGCGCTCGCGGCATGGGCTTGTTTGGCGCGGCGTTCGGGCTCGGCTTTATACTCGGCCCGGCTCTTGCGGGCGTGCTGAGTAAATACGGCATACACGTGCCGTTTTATTTTGCTGCGGTGTTGTCGCTGGTTAACGCGATCGCCGTTTACTTTATTCTCCCCGAATCCCTAAAACCGGGAATCATAAGAAACGAGGCTGCAAATAAGGGCAAGATCGCAGATATTCTCGAGGTGCTTTCAGAACCGCGCTTACGAATAATCACGATTCTTTATTTTCTGCTCATTATGGCATTCTCGATAATGACGTATGTCTATGTGCTCTTCACTGCGTTTACGTTCGGTTACACCACCGAGGAGAACGGTTTTCTGTTTGCGTTCGTCGGCTTTGTGTCCATCGTCATGCAGGGCGTGGTGTTTGGAATCGCGGCGAAAAAATTTGGCGAAGCTCGGCTCGCGATCTTTGGCTGCATTGTCTTGACGTTGGCGTTGTTTGCGTCACCTTTTTCGTCACCTGCATTTGGTGGTCTTGTGGGCTTGCTCGTCGTTTCGTTTTTTCTCTCCGCCGGTAACGCTTTTGCCACGCCGGCCCTTTCGAGCCTCGCGTCAAAAAATGCGGCCGAGCACGAACAGGGTCGCGCCTTAGGTGTACTGCAATCGGGGGCGAGCCTCGCACGTGCGATCGGTCCCATGGTCGGCGGTGTATTGCTCAACAACTCGCTAAATCAGATCGACAGATTCACGATCTTTCGTACGTATTGGGCGGCGTCGGCGATCATGCTGGCTGCATTCTTTGTGGCGATCTACGCGGCGAAAATTGTGAAGAACGGCGTTACGGCTCAGGCTTAATGGTATGAAGTTAATGTCGTCGAGGTTGAGCGTTCTCGAGCGGTATCGACGGCGACTTTCGCCGGCGGTTGTACCATTGGCTGTAACCGGTCAGCACACGTTGCATTATTCGCCCAACCGTCTCGCCTCGCCGCTCGATCAGCAAATGAATGTGATTGGTCATCAGGCAGTAAGCATAGATGAAGAATCCAGCCTTTTGCTTTTGAATTGCGAGAAGTGAGAGAAATTTCAAGTAGTCTTCGTCATCGTGAAAAATATCCCGCCGATCAACACCCCGCGTGATGACATAATACAAACCGCCCTCGACCTCCAGCCGAGCCTTCCGTGCCATTGACCGAAGATCTTATTAGACGTCGGCATAGCCAGAGAATTGCATGTCTGATGCTATGAAGTTGATCCCGACGGAGTCTAGTTTAGTAGACTTGAGTTCTGACAAAAGAACAGACCGACGGGA
>JANOGL010000311.1:0-8973 GCA_031405985.1 Acidobacteriota bacterium
GTGACGCTGGTTACGACGATCGTCAATTCGTGGAACAACGAAGGCATCGGCAGCATCGTCAAATTTGCCGCCGAAAATATCGACAAGGTGCAGACCATCGCTTTTCAGCCTGTTTCGTTCACCGGTCGCGACGAAGACATATCTGACAAAGACCGGATCGAGCAGCGTTACACGCTCGCGGGGATGACGCACGATCTTAAGGACCAACTCGGCGGCGTGCTTGAGCCGCTGCGCGATTGGTTTCCGCTGAGTTCGTATTCAGCGTTTACGAGCGTGATGGACATGCTACAGGGCGCGGACGCGCCGTGGGGCTGGTCGTCGTGTAATTGCCATCCGAACTGCGGCATATTCACGCTGATCGTTGTCAACAAAAAGACAAACGAGATGCGTTCGCTGTTTGAGTTTTTTAATTACGAGCGGTTTATGCAGGACGTTGCGACCATCACCGACACGGCTCGCGGTAAAAAGCTCACGATGGCACAGCTCGGACTCGCTATCATGCGCAATTACGACGCGTCGCGTGCGCCCGAGGGCTTTCCGATCTCGCAGATCGTAAATTTATTCAAGCCGTCTTCGACAACGTCTAACTCCGACCGCAACGACCGGATGCAGGTCGAGAAAAAAGACGACGACCTTTGGCGTGTGCTGTGCGTCGAGGGAATGTGGTTTCAGGATCTTTTCACTTACGATTTTCGCCGCACCGAGATGTGCGTCATTCCGTACGGCACGCAAGACGGCGAGATCTCGTTTTGCGCATACAACACCGGAGTTGGCTGGCGCCAGATCGTCGAGGAAATGCACAAGACCGCCAGTTTGAGCGAGTGGTACAAAGAGAACGGCCGTCATGATGTTTATGCAAAAGGCAAGGCCGTTCCGGGTATCGGCAAGACGCGTTCGTTGTCGTTGCCCGTGATCGCAAAAGTGCTCGAAGAAGATATGGACAAAGCAACGGTCTCGCCGTATTTGGTCGAGGAAGACGAATTGGTTGGAGTTTAAGTCAATTGCCACTAGCTTTAACTAGTGGAAATTTTGTAAAAAAGCTCAACGGCTTCAGCCCAACAGAGGTTTGATGTTCCTTATCAGCTTTAGCTAAAGCTGAAAAGGAATTTCTTTTTTTGGAACTGGGCTAAACCCCAAACTATGATTGATTTCGAGACCACTAGCTAAAGCTAGTGGCAATTTATTTTAGGTTAATGAACAGTCTCGTATTTTCAAACATGCTTCATCGTCCGGCGCGCACCATTGTTAGCGTCGTCGGCATCGGCATCGGAATTTTGCTGATCGTGTTTACGGTGGGTTTGGCGAACGGCAGTTTGCGCGAACGCGGGGAACGTGAGTCAAACGTTGGCGCTGAGATACTGTTCCGTCCTGCCGGGAGCATGAGTTTGAGCAGTTCGGACGCGCTGCGTTTGTCGGAGTCGATGGCCGCCGAATTGAAAAAGGTTGATGGCGTAGCAACCATTATTCCCGTAGCACAGAATAGTGTTGCTGCGGAAGGTGGTTTGACCGGTAGCCGTCTTATTGACGGTGTTCATTTTGATGAATACGCGGCGGTCGCGGGTCTTCGACTTGTGCAGGGACGAACGTTTACCGAAGGGCGTGACGAGATGTTGTCGGACACTGCGTGGATTGAGCGAAGAAATCTAAAGATCGGAGATAAGTTCAGCATCTACGAGCGCGATTTCGAAATCGTTGGCACGTACGAACCGAGTGCCGGTGCGCGAATAAAAATTCCGCTCACTGTCATGCAGACGCAGCTTGGTTCGGAAGGCAAAGTCTCTGGCTTTTTGATCAAAATCAAAGATGGTTGGACGCCGAAAGATGTTGGCGACAATCTCAATAAAGCGTTTCCGGATAATCAAATAATCCTGACGAGCGAAATTCCGGAGTTGTTTATGCAAGGACTTCCGGCTCTCAACGTTTTTCTTGATGTAGTTGTCGGCGTCGCCGCTCTGATCAGCGCGCTAATAATCTTGCTCACGATGTACACGACCGTCACCGAACGCACGCGGCAGATCGGCGTGCTCAAATCACTCGGCATGTCGAAGACCGAAATCGCATGGACGATAGTTCAAGAGGCGTTGATGATCAGCCTCGGCGGAGTTGCTTTTGGTGTCATTGCGACATTGTTGCTGAAAGTAGTTTTATCAAAATGGACGACGCTGACTGTCGCAGTCGAGCCGCAGATCATATTCACAATAATTGTCGTAGGAATTTTAAGCGGCATCGTCGGCGCTCTTTATCCGGGGCTTCGTGCCGCACGGCTCGATGCGGTCGAGGCGCTTAATTACGATTAGCGATTTCCTTCAGGTTCGCGAGAGTTGTTTCGTCAAGTTTGAATATTGTTGCGGCAGTTGTGTTCGCGATTTTGATCTCATCACTCGGCTTCACATTCTGCAGCATCTGATGATACGCGTCGTTGCTGAAATATCGCCGGCCTTTTACCAGCACAACAAAATCATTTTGACTGAGTTTCCCAATCTCTTGATCATCAGATAGCGAGACAAAGTTTAGGTCACTGCGAGCGGCCTTTTTTGCGTAGTATTTGAACAAACCGGGCGTTTCGCAGGCGACTGTTATATTTTGACCAGTGATATTAGCGAGCGTCCTCATGACATCGCGCGTTGCAGCGTCGTAAAACTCGTCGTGCGGAAAGTAACTGCCAGCTGCCGAGACTCCGCCGCCGATTGTGTTTGTGAACATGCGATAGTGAGGTCCACTCGACACCGAATTAAGAAATGACACTCCGACCAATCCGACAAATAAAGTAGTTTGCAAAACTACTGCAACAGAATTGGCCAGTTTGAGTTTCGACGACAGCCACTTTACCGAGAAATAAAACCCTGTCGCTGCGGTAATCAAAATCAGCGGCTCAGCGAGCGTGAAGTAGCGTGTAAACTTGCCACCGAGCACGCTAAACGGTACGAACCACATGAACGCCCAAAAGAAAATAAAAAATCGCCCGTCGCCCAACCGTTTGAGAAACATCATCGGCAATCCGATAAGAAAAAGGACGAGCACCGGCAGCGAAGTTTTCACGGCTATGAAAACGTAATAAAACGTCCATGGAATACCGCTGAGCCACGCCGTCGCTTTGTGCGTGTAAAGCTCGCCCATGAATTCGTAACCGTCGTGACCGATGCGATTCTCACTTGAGAATTTGAGCATCTCGTGCCAAGTGTCGGGCAGAACAATTGTCGGATTAAAGACCACAAACGCGACCGCCATTACAACACAAAACAAAAACCATCGTCGTCCCCCGATGCGCCAATTGCGTTGGGGCACGTATTCATAAATGTTGTAATAAGCCGCGGTTACAGCCAAAAGATGCGGGTAATATTTCGACGCCATCAACGCGGCGAAAGCGACGCCGGCACCAAACGCGTATCGCGGCCAACGTGCGATTCCGCGCTCGGCAAGAGTCTGTCCTCGTATCCACAGAAAATTTGTTAGCAAAAAAAAGAACAGCACGAGACTGTCTTCTTTCGCGATGCGGTCGAAGCCTATCGCGATTGGTTCAACTGCATACAGCGCGGCGGAGACGAGCGCAATGCTGCGACCAAAAAGTTCGCGCACCAATAAAAATAGGATCAGCGTCGTAAATGTCCCGAACAGCGCTAAAGGGAAACGCAGCGACGCTTCGTCAGAGAAACCTAAACGCTCGCCCGCACTCACGCTCGCGGTCTGCAATCCTTTCATCAAAAACGGGTGCTCGCCGTTTTTTCCCGACAATCCGTTTGTGCGATATTCTTCGACGGTTTGCAGTTTGTTTAGCTCGTCTTCGCCAAGACTTTCGGTGCCGAGATCGTTTACGCGTAGGCCGAATCCGATCGCGATCATTACGATCAAAATAATCGCAGTGATTTTGCGGCTGCGCGAGAAAGCGAGTTCATCGGAAAAGTTCTCGGGGAAAATTCCGGCCGTCGTCGGTGGAAGAAATCCCTCATTCAATTTTTCGCGTGAGTTTGCCAATCGAGTTGCAGATTATCCGATTGCCGTTTACGGTGTCAAAATGGTGCGTGAAATTCATCAAGATGTTATTATCCACTTTGAACAGGAGCGTAAGGTTTTGTTATTGCGTATTGTTGCAGGACTTCTACTCGTCACCTGGATTATCCTGGTCTTGATCGGTAAGGGCGGCTTCGTCCACCTTTTTTTCCTTTGTTTCCTCGGTGTCGCGGCGGTCGAAGTGATGACGGTCGTGCGGGGAAAAATAATTAGATAATTTACCGTCAAACTTAAGCGTGGTCTTTTGTCATCAAAAGCTCGTAAAGTTTGAATAATTGGTTCTTTATGTGGCCGAGGCAATGCCCGTAAATTGCCGTTTCACGAGTATTTTGCTGGAACATGAGGGGTGTTGAGGCTACATCGATTTTGCTCTTATGGTGCGTCGTTTTCGGCCCGCTACAAATTTCCTCTCAAAGCGTTCCGTCCGATCAAACAACCTCGTCCGACATTTCGTTAACAAAAAACGCAACAGCCGTCGAAGGCGATTTTCGAGTTGAAAAGGTCGCCGTCGCCGGTGGGGCCGAAATTGTTACTGTTCTTGCGCGCAAAAAAGCCGACGAGACTATACAAGGTCCGGCGGTCGGTCTTCCGATGGTCAGTGTCTTGCGCGATACGCTCGGAGATGAGCGGCCGGAGAACGATCGGTTGCGATACCTGTGGCTGCATTCGTACACGGAGCCTACACTGACACAAAAAATCTCGTCTGTCGTTCCTTTTCTTTATTCGAGAACGACGAACAAAAACGAAGTTGGCAGCAAACCGCCGCCGGCCGTTATCGATCTGCAAAAGTCGGATAAGAGGATTTGGAACAGGGTTTTTTGGGTGCTGTTCAAGAAGCTCGTGCTCGGCGAGTTTGGCTTCGGGGTGACTGCTCCAACGTTTCAATATCGTCAAAACGCACGCGATCACCAACGTGTTGCCATCGCAAGTGCGATGACCGTGCTCTCGCTCTATCAAAACATCGAGGGCGAAAAGCTTTTTAGCGAAACCGAATTAAAGGACATGGTGGCGAGACTTGCGCTGACTGACAAAACTTTCGGCTGGCACATGCAGAGCGAGAATCTCGGCCGTGTTTACGATAAAGAGATTGCGAAGATCCGTGATTATCGCGGACACAACTGGGAACTTTTGCGGCAGATGGCGGAACGTCAGGGGTTGTTTTTTGAGCCACTGTTGATGCCTGACAGTTCTGCGCGGCATGCGATAGTCTGGGCTTCGACGGATGACATCGCATCTAACAAAGGCAAGAAGTTTGAGGGGCGATTTTTGAATATCAAAAATCCGTGGCGTGACGATAAACTGCGTAATTGGACAGGTTACAGCGAACCTCGATGGTTTGATGCGGACGATCGCGAGGTCGAGGCAAACACGCCCGGGGCGGTCAAACGAACGCTCATCCCGCTTGCTCTTTACGGTCTCGATCATCCGAAAATACCTGTGATCTTGATCGATTTTCGCAGCAACGGCAATCCGAAATTGCGGGAGATCTCAAAGCGCGTTCTTGCTGATGTGACAGGTAATGTCGTCAATGTGACGGCGTTCAAAGGCTTGGCTTTCGGACTCGGAAGATACGTTTACGAATTTGTGAGCGGCCGTCGCGGCATGGATCTAAATCAATCGTCGCGCCTTCGTTCGTATGCACAGCTCAAGATGCTGCTGTCATTAAACGAATCGCTCGATCCGGAATTCCGGGACGAGCTCGCGACGCGCATCGAATCCGTTTCGCTGAACCCGCTCGAAAATGATACCGAAGCGCAGGAACGCATTGCGCTAAAACAGTATCAGAACTTACTCGTTTACGCTCGGGATCCAAACGGCTTGCCAGCGAAGATCCGTAACGATCGCCGCGAAGAGATGACGCGGCTGAAGCACGGTCCGCTAGCGAAGGCAGGTTTTGCTCTTGGGCATTTATTGTCGTTTGGCCGTTACACACATCGTGAAGATGACACGCTCGAGATGATCGGGAAGATGGACGTTCGTCGTCAGCTAGATTTTCACGAACGCGTCATACGCGAGACGGCCGTAGCATCTGCGCGCCCTGAGATCGACGCCGATATCGAAAAGCTAAGACACGCTCTGGCCTTTGTGTCGTTAAACGGCAACACGGCCGGTGAAAAGACGACTAGATCCATTGCAAAGATTTTCGCGATGACGGCCGACGACGATCTGCGCGTCTTGTGTCTCGCAGGGTTGTATCGGATAAATAATAGAACGGCAAAGCGTGAGCTGCTCGCGATCTACAAAGCCGAAAATATGCCGACGCGTTGGCGCGATGCTTGTGCACGGTACCTAAAGCTCGCCCTTGAAGAAGGTCAACGCATCTCTTCGCGTGATGCGCTCTCGATAACTGCGATCACCGCTTCCAACTAACGCTTGCCGCTAATGTTTTCTACGCTCACAAGATTGCTCATTAAAATATTGGTTTTTACCGCGATGTTCGTTGTTTGCATGCATGCGCAAGGCGTTAAGCGCGTTGTGATCCTGAAGATCGACGGTCTGCCCGGCTATTACCTCGACGCTGCTGTAAAGCGTCGCGATACTGCGACAGGGAAGTCGGTGTTGCCCTGGGTTGAAGAAGTTTTTTACAAGAACGGAACGCGCGTGCCAAACTTTTACACGCGCGGCATGAGTTTGTCGGGACCGTCCTGGGGACAACTCGACACCGGCCAGCGAGCGCAGATTAAAGGTAATGTCGAATTCGACCGCTTTACTTTGCACACTTATGATTATCTGAACATCGTTCAATATTACACAAGTTATGGGCTGAACAAGAAGGTTGACATGCCTGCGGTCGAACTGATGGATCAGCTGAAAATACCGTTGCTTTGCGATGCGTTCGATGCCGAAGAAAGGTACATGGGTCAGCAACTTTATCAACGCGGCTATGATTGGGCGGTGTTTGCGAGCGGTTTTGTGAATATGATACCGCGCGATCGCAGCGATCTGATCGACGAATGGACGATCGGTTTTAACTTCCGAAAGATGACCGTCAATCAAGTCGAGCGTGACATCGAAGGGAAATTGATAAAGAGCCCCGACATAGATTACTTCGATTATTACGACACGTCGTTTGACCACAGGTCGCACCACAACAACGACGCCGAGACGCGGTTTGTGCCGCTGCGTGAACTCGACCGCACAATAGGCCGCATCTGGTCGTCGATTGCATTGTCATCACGCGCCGACGAAACTGCTCTCGTCCTCGTGTCGGATCATGGATTTAACTCGGATGAGAAGGTTTATAGTCAGGGGTTCAATCTGGTGAAACTGCTTGCTGCCAAATCAGGTGGCGGTCACCACGTGATCACAAAGCGTCGCCTGCTCCTCGATTACTCGATTAGAGGATTTTATCCGCTCGTGCCACTGATACGAACGTCGTCGCACGAATCGTATTATTTGAAAGGTCAGAACAGCAAATATCCGACGGCTCTTGTCGATTTCGACGGCAACGAACGCTCGTCGATTCACTTACGTCAGTCAGACCTGAACATCATTCAAATTCTGCTCCAAGAATTACGACGCGGCTCGGTAAAAAATTCCAATGTTCGAACAGCCGCCGCCGACGCCGTGATGTCGATCATCGAAAAGCAACGCGTTCGATGGCAGTCGGTCGTTAGTGAGACCAGCCAAGAGCTTGATGCTCTCGCCCGCTGGAGCGAGCAACAGGAGAACGCCATTGCAGGTCTCCCAATCAGATCCGGCAGCGGCGTCTCGCGTCGCGAAGCTGAGGAGGGCCGTCGGCGAAAAGAGCAGATAAATCTCGCTCTCGAAGCTGAGAGAGAATATCGTAAATATCTGCAAACGCTCTCTAACTTGCTTGCGCTAAAACGCGACGATCTGCTCTCGCGAAAATTCGAGATCGAGGACGTGATCGCGCCGGATTCCATGGGCGAGGCGAACACGATTTTTGATCTACAAAATTATGTTGTTGGCCTCGGCGACCAAGGGATCGCGCTTGATGCGAGTGGCAAGCTCGATTTTGTAAAAAGTTTTCAGCGATTGAATTATTTTGAGCTCTTTGATACTCAGCGTGTTCGCAACAACGTTCAAAATGCCGTGGGCAACAGGCCCGTAGACTTTATCGCTACGCGGATTTCGCCCGCTGATCTTGACGAAAAGTTGTCAAACGATCTTAAACCTACCGAAGATGTTGTTTGGCTTTATGCCGGCGGGGACAAACAGGCTCTCATCCTGACGCGTGAGACAAACGGATCGAGGTCGTATTGCTATATGCCGATCGCAAATCTGAGACAAGACGCAAACGGTAAATTTAGTTACGAGTTGCGTGATTTGAGTGACGGATTCCCACTAAAATATTTCGAAGACGCGAGGCTGAACATAAGCGGCGACCGAACGACGTGGCTTACTAATTGGCACAGCGAGATCGAATGGCTGCGTGGCGTACATAACACGGCTTATTCCAATGCGATCATCGGGCTGACCACGCAGCTTGACCGGCATCCTTCTCCGCGAACCGAAAATGAAACGCCGGACGACGATCTAATTCACCGATTTCGACAGCGGCAGCGCCGTATGACCGAGGCCGATCTGTTAATACTCGCAAACGATCATTGGAATTTCGACGTTCGGGGCTTTAATCCCGGCGGTAATCACGGCTCATTTTTTCGTGTCTCGACAAACGCGACATTCATGATCGCCGGCGGTGCAAAGACGGGGATTCGGCGTTCGTTCGTTGTCAGTGAACCCTATGACAGTTTAAGTTTTGCTCCGACGATCTTAAATTTGATGGGCAAAACGGACGACGAAGGCAACCCGACGCCAGAGTTGCGAGCGCGCGGCTTTCATAGATTCCCGGGCCGCGTCATTCGCGAGATAACCGGACACTGAGCAAGTGCCGGGCGCCCGGGCAAAACCTGTAAAATCTGTTGCGGAGGTTGTGAATGTGCGGTCATGAGATGTTTATGAGCTTCCCTCGCGTGTGAATGTCCGTCCATCGGTTGTTTA
>JANOGL010000363.1:0-7185 GCA_031405985.1 Acidobacteriota bacterium
TGTTCGGCCTCGATAATCTGCGTCGAAACGTCGCGATGTTTGAGAAGTTTGTCGAGCATCTCCGAACACTCGGAACTGCGTGTGGCAAGCTGCGTGTCGACATTTGTCTGCGAGAGTTTGAGCTGATAAAACTCGTCGGCGATGTGCAGCGCGGCAAGGATCGCTACCTTTAACGAATCGACCGTCATAGTTCCCGACGAGATTTCACGCATCTTCGAATCGACATATTCCGCCAAGTTCTGAATGTACTCGTTATCGCCGTCAGAGCGAATGCTGTAGGTCTGATTGTAAATCTCAACTCGTATCGTTTGTTCGGACATATCTTTCACCGGCCTACGGCCTCCGCAACATCCGCGTCGATCATCGTGATCGCATCGAGCATTGCCTCAACTTTTAGCTGTATTGAATCGCGCTCAGCGAGCAACGTGGCGAGTTTATCCTCGGCAGCTTTCTTATCGGCGACCGCCTCCGCCGCCTCACGTTTCAGCGAGCCTGATTTGCGTTCGAGCTTGTCTTTCTCGTCGCGCAGTTTCTTTACAAATTCTATCGTGAGATAAATTTTGTCCTCGAGGTGCGAGAACTTCTCCATTCCCGTTAAGGCGTTCATTTTTGCTCCGTGTATGACTTAATCAAGCTGTGGAAAAGATTATCGGCGGAAATAAAAAAAACTTCAAGTAAAGGATGAAGAAAGTTTCAACCTCGTAGGCTTACAAGCAGGTCTTTCTGAATCTTGGCGATTATTTGCTGATGTAACGCTTCAACTTCGTCCTCGATCAATGTTCGCTCGTCGCTGCGATACTCGACCCTGATCGTTACGGCACGTTCGTCATCAACAAGTCCTTTGCCCTCGTAAACATCGATGAAATTGACCGCTTTGCAAAGCTCGTAGTTCTGCTCGATCACAGATCTACGAATCGAGTCAAAGGTCACATCGCGCTTTGCAGTAAAGGTCACATCTCTCGAAATGGCCGGGTATTTTGCAAGCGGAGCGTAAACAGCTTGTTGCTGTGGTTCAGCTAATGCAGCTTGTAAGTTCAACTCGCCAACATAGACCGGCTGTTTGAATTTATAACCGGCCGCGATCTCGTCCGCCAAACGCCCGACGTAACCGATAGCCTTACCTTTAACTGAGATTACGGCAGTTTGTCCACGTCGAAGGTGTTTTACATCGGCAGCTGCGAATATGATAGAGCCAACACCGGCTGACGCCAATGCCGCCTCGATCGCTCCTTTAGCGTCGTAAAAATTATGCTCGCGAAGTGCGAGGTTCTTATTCTGCGATATCTCACCTCCGGTGATGGCGAGCGCAAACAATTCTTGTTCGTTTGGCAATCCATCCTCGCCAGAACCTGCAGCAAAAACTTTGCCCAGTTCGTAAAGTTTGAGATCTCGGCGCTGATAATTCAAATTTACTCTCAAGGCATCGAGCAGGCCGGGCAAAATGGTCGGCCGCATCCGAACCGCACCATCGATCACAGAATCGCGAAGCGTGACAAGCGTCTCTTTGCTCTTCGTGTCGAGCAGATCGGGAACAATTTCAAACACTTCGTCGTGCCGAGTATCTATGAAGCTGTAAGATATTGCCTCATCAAAACCCATGTTGGTCAGCGTGTCACGCAGCCGCTTTTCCCGCAGTTCGTTGTGCTGGTATTCGCCCGCGCCAAATGCCGGCGGAAGTTCGTCGGCAATGTTTTCGTAGCCGGCATGACGAGCGACTTCCTCGACCAAGTCTTCCTCGATCGCGATGTCGTGACGCCACGACGGCGAGGTGAAGATCGTAGATTTCTCGGTATTCGAGATTCCGAGGGCATTTAGGATTCGGTCGCACTCTTTGGTCGCAACATCCAATCCGGTCAAACGTTTGACCGCAGCAGAAACGTCAACAGACTCGACTGTTTTCGGCGAAACTCGGTTCGGATAAACATCGACAAAATCGGCCGCTTCGCCGCCGGCAAGCTCGCAGATAAGCTCGGTTGCGCGGTTTGACGCCCGGATCAGATTCTCGATATCCACACCCCGTTCAAAGCGATAACTGGCCTCGGTTACAAGGTTTAGTCCTCTTGAGGTCGTCCTGATATTTGCTCGGTCAAAATACGCGACTTCGAGCAGAACACTCGTCGTCGACTCGGTAATGCTAGACGCTAATCCGCCCATCACACCCGCGACTGCGACCGGCATTCCAGCGTCGCAGATCGCAAGCATCGTATCGTCGAGTTTACGGTCAACTTCATCAAGCGTGGTTATTGTCTCGCCGTTTCGTGCGCGGCGGACGACGATGCGATTCTCAGCCAGCTTATTAAAATCGAAAGCATGCATCGGCTGGCCAAGTTCGTGCATGACATAGTTCGTAATATCGGCGACGTTGTTTATCGGGCGTTCGCCAATTGTATCGAGGCGGTCAACGAGCCACTTCGGCGACGGCCCGATCTTTACATTACGAATTATTCTACCTGTGAAACGAGGGCAAAGAGCGGCGTCTTGAATTGTAACCAAAGTCTGGTTTTCGGTATTAGGTTTTATGTTTTTGGAATCCGCAATCCGCAATCCGCAATCCGCAATCACACCAAGTTCACGTGCCACGCCTAAATGCGAAAGACAATCAGGCCGGTTCGACGTCAGGTCGATATCAAGCACAAAGTCATCGCCGTGCGGGTGAATGCCCTCGACCGCAAGCCCGACACGCGTCAAGGCGGTCGCCAAGTCATCGGCGGACATTTTGAGATCAATTAGATCTTGTAGCCAGTTGTAACTAATATTCATAAACTGGGCCTAGATCGTCTCTGGCTTAAGCGAAACATCGTTTTCCAGCGCCTCAGCGCCCTGTACAATACGTCTGGCCATCTGCCCGAAAAGCAACGAGTGGATCGGAAACAATGCGTGCCAGTAGATCAGGCCGAATAAACCCTTCGGTTCGAAGATCGCGGTCTGGACCAACTGCCTTTGACCGTCGATCGGGATGGCCTCGAAAAGAAGCCACGCTTTCCCGGGTACCTTCATTTCAGCTCGCAGCAGTAGATGACTGTCCTCGACGATGTCCTCGACACGCCAGAAATCCAAAGCTTCGCCCACCCGAAGCTCCGTCTTGCTGCGCCTACCCCGCTTTAATCCCGGACCTCCGAGAAAGTTATCGAGTCTCCCGCGAAGCTTCCATGCCCAGTTCCAGGCGAGCCAACCTTTTTCACCGCCGATGCTGGTGAAGCTCCTAAACAGAGACCTTAGCGTAGCCTCCGTGACCACAGTCCGAATCTCTCGTATTAACCCTTCTTTATCGGTTAATTTATATGTATCACCGGTTCCGAGGGAATCAGTCCAACGCGTCTCGGTAGCATTTTCTTTAGTTTTTTCTAACGCACGCCGAACTGCTTCGCCATAGTCCATCGGCTTAATTTCGGGAAAGTACTTTTCAGCGTTAGTCCGATCTGCCAGCACAGGATTGATAATACCTTTGACCAAAGGCACAGCAAGTGAATTCGGCACCGGCGTAATCAATCCAACCCAGAGTCCCGATAACAAAGGTGTCAACACAGGCACGGGGATTATTAATCGCTTGAGACCGCGAATTTTTGCAAAGGTCTCCATCATTCCGCGAAACGGCAAGACATCGGCACCGATGTCAACGATCCCCAGAGGTTTTACCTCCAAAGCAGCAATGAGGTATTCGATTACATTTCGAACCGCGATTGGCTGTACCTCATTCTTGACCCAACGCGGCACGACCATTATTGGCAAACGTTCGGTCAGATACCGGACCATTTCAAAGGACGCCGATCCTGAACCGACAATTGGACCCGCCCGAAATTCCGTAACATTGCCGTTTCGCCGCAGGATCTCACCTACTTTTGCACGACTTTCAAGGTGCTCAGAGGTGCCGGCGTTGTTCGGCAGTAAACCTCCGAGGTAAATTACATTATTAATAGTGGTCGCCGCGCACGCGAAGTTCTCTGCGTATTCCTTTTCTAATTCCGCAAAGTCGCCACCCGAGTACATTGCGTGAACAAGAAAGTATGCAGCGTCCACCCCGCGAAGCGCGTCACGAATTGCCGTAGGGCCGGAAAGGTCGCCTTTCACGATCTCGACATCGCTGAACCACCTCTTGCCTCGTAGCCGCTCGGGATCGCGGACAAAAGCACGAACCTCATGGCCGCCTTTTAGCAGTTGAGGAATTAATCTTCCGCCAATATATCCCGTGGCACCGGTAACTAATATTCTCATTGGGTGTCAACGGAACTGTTCGAGAAACCTCACATCGTTCTCAAACATATGCCGAATGTCGTCGATCGAATACATCATCGCTGCCATGCGTTCGAGGCCGAAGCCGAATGCAAAACCTGAGTAAACTTGCGGATCGACCCCGCACGCTCGCAGCACGTTTGGATGCACCATTCCGGAGCCACCGAGCTCGATCCAGCCTGAGCCTTTGCACGGACGACAACGGTCAGTTTTCGGTTGCCGGTTGTCAGTTGTCGGCGTATTTGTCTTTTCACTGACGACCGGCAACTGGCTACTGGCTACTGAACCGGTGCCGTGACACTTGAAGCACGAAAAGTCGAATTCCGCTGACGGTTCGGTAAAAGGGAAGTACGAGGGACGAAAACGCGTGACGGTATCTTCACCAAACAAACGCTTTAGCCACTCGGTAACGGTACCTTTCAGGTGTGCCATCGTGATGCCTTTGTCGACGCAGAGGCCCTCGATCTGGTGAAACATCGGCACGTGCGTCATGTCGGGCGTGTCGCGGCGATAAACTTTGCCCGGCGCGATGATGCGGACCGGAACGCCTCGGCGCTCCATAGCACGAATCTGCACCGTCGACGTCTGCGAACGCAATGCAAATCCTTCGGTCGTATAAAACGTGTCCTGCGATTCGCGCGCCGGATGACCGAGCGGGATGTTCAGCGCTTCGAAGTTATAATAATCCGTCTCGATCTCGCGGTCGTTCTCGATCGCGTAGCCCATCGACACAAAAATGTCCTCGATCCGCTGTCTAAGAATCGTGATCGGATGAAGGTGTCCCGTTCGCGGTCGACGACCGGGGATCGTGACATCAAGCCGTTCACGTTCGATTTTTAGCTCGTTGATTCGAACAGCGAGTCCAGTTTCGGCTTCGGCTAATGTTTCGGTAACGTCGCGTTCAATCGACTGAACTTTTTGGGCAAAAGACGCGCGTTCGTCAGCAGCGACCATCCCGATCGATTTTTTCATCCCGGCAAGCTCCGATTTTTTGCCGGTTAATTTTACAGATAGATCTTTTATCTCGCGCAAACGGGCTTCGCAATCGGTCAACGAAAGACCGTCGATCGCGATATTCCGCACTTCGGATATCGCGCTGGCGAATTGCTCTTCAAGCTCGTTAATTTGCAGCGTCGCACCGGACATAAGCAATAAGGATAACCGATTATGCGCTCCGTTTTACAGCGGTGGCGCTTTTTTCTGATCGTAAGGCCAATCCGGACACTACGTTAGCCGACTAATTTGTGTTTTGTTATCATGAAGTCAGCGGCCGCAAAAGTAACTAATGAAAGCAATAGTAAAAAGCAAAGCCGAGCCCGGTTTGTGGCTCGAAGATGTGCCGGAACCGACGATCGGCATTAACGATGTTTTGATAAGAATGCTGAAGACCGGCATTTGCGGCACGGACGTTCATATTTACAACTGGGATGCATGGGCTCAGGGCACGATCAAGGTGCCGACGATCTTGGGACACGAACTTGTCGGTGAGATCGTCGAGATCGGTTCTAATGTCAATGACTTTCACGTCGGCGATATCGTCAGCGTCGAGGGCCACCTTGTCTGCGGCCGGTGTCGCAATTGTCTCGCCGGTCGGCGATATAAATGTGCCAATACTTTGGGTTACGGCGTTAACACGGATGGTGGATTTGCGGAGTATATGGCAGTTCCGCATACAAATATTTGGAAGCACAATGGGAATGTCGATCTCGAGGTGGCAGCGATATTCGATCCGTTTGGCAATGCCGTTCACACGGCGCTTGCGTTCGAGGTATTTGGCGAGGACGTTCTAATCACCGGAGCCGGACCGATCGGCATCATGGCTGCGGCGGTCGCAAAACACGCCGGAGCTCGGCACGTTGTTATTACGGATGTAAATCCACGCCGATTAGAGCTCGCTAAGAAGTTTGACGTGACCTTGGCAGTCGATGTGCGCGAGACATCGCTTGCCGACGTGCAAAAGCAGCTAGGCATGAAAGAGGGTTTTGACGTGGGAATGGAGATGTCGGGAAGTGCGCAGGCATTTCGCGACATGCTCGCAAATATGACGCACGGCGGCAACATTGCCTTCCTCGGCATCCCGTCCGACGAGTTCGCGATCAACTGGAAAACCGTCATCTTCAACATGCTCACCATTAAAGGCATCTACGGCCGCGAAATGTACGAGACGTGGTACCAGATGAACGTTCTAGTCGAAGGCGGTCTCGACATCTCGCCTATCATCACGCATCGATTTGCATACAAAGAATTTGCGAGAGGGTTTGAAGTGATGAAAGAAGGTAATTCGGGCAAGGTGATTTTGGATTGGAGCGAGACTTAGCCAACTTAGGAGAATATGTACGGGAACATACAAAATCAATTAAAAAAGACAATCGACGAAATTCGCGATGCCGGATTGTACAAATCCGAGCGCGTGATCGAGAGCCCGCAGGAAGCCCGGATCGAGGTTGGCGGTCGTGAGGTGCTCAACATGTGCGCGAATAATTATCTCGGTTTGAGCGATCATCCGGATATCGTCGCGGCTGCACGAGAAGGCTTGGACAATTGGGGTTTTGGCCTGTCGAGCGTGCGATTCATTTGCGGCACGCAGGCGATTCATAAAGAGCTAGAGAGCAAGATCAGCGAATTCCTCGGTACCGAAGACACGATTCTATACACGTCGTGTTTTGACGCAAACGGCGGGCTGTTTGAGACGGTTTTGGGCGAAGAAGACGCCGTAATCTCGGACGAGCTGAACCATGCGAGCGTCATCGACGGCATTCGGCTGAGCAAGGCGCAACGCTTTCGCTATAAGAATGGCGACATGGCTGATCTCGAAGCAAAATTGCAAGAGGCGAGCGGGGCAAGATTCAAAATGATCGCGACCGACGGCGTTTTTTCGATGGACGGCTACATCGCTAAGCTCGCCGAAATTTGCGATTTGGCCGAAAAATATGACGCGATGGTGATGGTCGATGA
>JANOGL010000398.1:0-6011 GCA_031405985.1 Acidobacteriota bacterium
AAAGTGACGAGGCAGTAAAAATTTTATATAAGGATACCTTTACAGTTTTAGGAGAAAACAAACGCGGTGTTTTCGTTCGCAGTTCCGAGAACATTTCAGTCAGGTATTCTACAGGGACTTGTAGTGACGTTGCTGTTGACGAGTCGGATTGGATAGATGGTTTTTTCGGCCCGGATGTTTGGAACGTGCCAGCGGGAAAGGTTATTGGCATCATATTTGAACCAAAAACAGAGGTTGATATTAGAAATCTGGGAATAGACCTCACCAAGCTAACAAAAGAACGCCTTTATAGAATCTACGAAGATCATTTCATTTATTTCAACAAAACCACTGGCATAGCAATTAAAACTTGGGGAACTGAGGTTGAGTCGATCGAGTTGTTTCCGGGAAAACAGCATCATGATAAGTTATGTGCCAATCCTAAAGTTTTAAAACATTTTTCTAAAAATAAATGGCGCATCATTCCGGAGAAAAATAAAAACTACTGCATTCTCTTCAATGAACCATCAAACGTCCGAGATGTATCCGTTGTTAAAAGCGCCGATCAAAATAAATTTGAAATCACCGTCACTGCCGACGATGATGAAAATGATGTGATGACGTTTGTATATCTCGTGACAGCTGGACAGATTACTAGCAAAGGTGCGATAGCTACTTGGGATTTGACTGGCGTAAAACCTGGCACATACGAAATCAAAGTCGCAGCAGATGATGGTGTAGGCCCAAAAGGACTTTGGATATCAAAAACTGTAACAATCAATTAATAACTCAGTTTGGGCTATAAAGACTGCTAAGCTAATATTTCTTTTATGGCAAATCTCTATCCTGAAATCGAGCCGTTCGACTCGGGGATGTATATCGTGTCGGACATTCACACGATCTATTACGAGCGTGTCGGCAACCCGAACGGAATTCCGGTCGTGTTTTTGCACGGCGGACCGGGCGGCGGTTTGATACCGATGTATCGGCAGTTTTTTGATCCGGCGGTTTATCACGTAATTCTTTTCGATCAGCGCGGTTCGGGTAAGTCGACGCCGCACGCCGAGCTCAAAGAGAACACAACGTGGGATCTGATTGCCGACATGGAGAAACTGCGTGAGAAGTTCGGCGTTGACAAATGGTACGTTTTTGGCGGTTCGTGGGGCTCGACGTTGAGTCTCGCGTATGCCGTGACGCATCCTGACAGATGTTTGGGACTTATCTTGCGCGGTATTTTTCTCACGCGTAAAAAAGAGCTGCAGTGGTTTTATCAATACGGTGCCTCCGAGATCTTTCCGGACTTTTGGGAACGCTATCGCGACGAGATCCCCGAGGCCGAGCGCGGCGATTTCATGACCGCGTATTATAAACGCCTGACGAGCGACGACGAGAATGTTCGTCTCTCAGCCGCACGGGCGTGGGCCGTTTGGGAAGGCTCGACCTCAAAACTCTACCCCGACAAAAACCTAATGAATCACTGGGAAGGCGAGCACGAAGCTCTGAGCCTGGCACGCATCGAATGTCACTATTTTATGAACAACTCGTTCTTCCAGACCGAGAATTACTTGATCGAGAACGTCGATAAGATCCGCAAAATACCGACTGTCATTGTGCAGGGCCGCTACGATGTCGTCTGCCCGATCACGTCGGCGTGGGAACTGCATCGCGCGTTTCCCGAGGCCGAATTTAATGTCATAGCCGACGCCGGACATTCGGTCAGCGAGCCGGGCATCACGTCGGCGCTCGTTGATGCGATGGAGAAGTTTAAGACAAAACACTAGTTTTTGCTCGAAATTAGGTTTAATATAACGATATGAATTTTGGAACCACAGAAATCATTTTGATCGTCGCGGTGCTGTTTTTACTCTTTGGCGCGACGCGCCTGCCGCAGCTTGCGAAATCGCTCGGCCAATCTCGCAAAGCATTTAAAGATGGTTTGCGCGAAGCTGAAGAGGAAGAAAAGGTCGAGCAGCAAAAGCTGTCAAACGCTTCTCCGCCGCAGGTATCGGCGGTTAGCGACGAAGCCCTTGAAGAAGAAATGCGAAGAAGAGCCGAGACGAAAGTTGAGAATTGACATGAAACTGAAGATTGTAATTCACGAAGCCGAAGAGGGTGGCTTTTGGGCAGAAGTACTTTCTATTCCAGGCTGTGCTACACAGGGTGAGACATACAAAGAGTTAATAGTAAATGTCCGTGAAGCTATAGAAGGTTGTTTAGCTGCGTAAGCAGCGACGGAATTTAGCCCCAGGTGAAGCGAAGCGGAACCTGGGGTTTGTTGCGCGAATTGTCCCGAGCCCGTTTACGGGCGACAGAAGCAAGAGTAAAATAGCCACGAATGCACGAATAAATCTTTTTTCAACCTTTCTCACCTGTCAGCAGCGTCGCTTTTACCAAAAACTTAAAACTCATCTCGCCCTCTTCCGTCTCGATTAGCTGAGCGAGTTCATCCGCGACCCGCTCTTTCTCGTTTTCATCAAGCGCCGCCAGCCAATTCGGTAAAAGAAAATCCTCAACGAGTGGCGACGTGACGAACGCCTTGCCGTTGTCGAATTCAAGAATCTCGGTTGCGGTTTCTGTTCTAACATTCACCATTCCTGCGTTTGCGGCGATCGCCTCGATACGTGAGACGCTCGGGAGTTCGTTTATCAGACTCTCCGCAGCATGGCCGTGCTCGCCCAGGTCGTCGGTATAAAGAACTTCCCAAAGCAGCGAAAAGACTTCGCCAAAGCTGCCCGCGGACGGCAAAAATATCGCGACATCGCCGCCTGTCCGAGCTACGCGGACGGTGTCTTGAACAAACTCCTCGATGTCTGACGGCCGCAGGAAACTTGCGTCAGCGAGCACGGCATCAAACGCATCGTCCTCAAATCTCATCGCCGAAAACTCAACGTTAGAACTTACGGCAGCGGCTTTGTCGCGAGCGATAGTGAGCATGTCTTCGTTCTCGCAGGAAGCAAAAATGTCTGTCTTAGCGCGGAACTTTTCGTCAAGCGTGAGTGCATGACCGCCGGTTCCCGCGTTTATATAAAGTAGATTCTCCGAGTCGCCGAGATCAAGATGCTTGTCGACGAGAGCGGTGAAGCTTAACGTCCATTCGTCGGCGATCAGATCGCGCAGGAAAGCCAGCTCTTTTTGGGTCTTTGCCATACCTCAATCGTAAATAGAGAATAGTAAATAGTAAATATGAGAAAGAATGTAAAAGAACTCTTCAACCTCACCGGCAAAACCGCAATCGTCACTGGCGGCTCACGCGGTATCGGCAAAGAGATGGCCGAGGCGTTGGCCGAGGCCGGCGCCAACCTCATGCTCTGCGCTCGCCGCCGCGAGTGGCTCGACGAAACTGTTAACGAATTTGCGGCGCGCGGCTTTTCTGTCGTCGGCAAGATCTGCGACGTGTCAAAGCCCGAAGAGGTTCAGGCCGTCGTCGATTCGACCGTTAAGCGATTTGGCGCAGTCGATGTTCTCGTCAACAACGCCGGCGTCTCGTGGGGGGCGATGCCTGAGGAGATGTCGCTCGAACAGTGGCAAATGGTCATCGACGTAAATCTCACCGGCTGTTTTTTGTTCGCGCAGGCCGCCGGGCGTGAGATGCTCAAAAACAATAGCGGCTCGATTATTAATATTGCATCAATCGCGGGGTTGACGTCGTCGGCGAACGGTCCATTCTACGCTGGCTATGTTGCGAGCAAAGCCGGTCTTATCGGATTGACGCGCGAGCTTGCGGCGAGTTGGGGACGACGCGGCATTCGGGTAAACGCCATCGCACCTGGCTTTTTTCACTCGCGGCTCGCCGACGCGGTCATCGATATCTACGAACGCTCGATACAGGAGAACAACATAATTCCGCGCGTCGGTTTGACAGGCGAACTCAAAGGCACCGTCGTCTTTCTCGCATCCGAAGCATCGAGCTACATAACGGGACAAACCATCGCCGTCGACGGCGGAATGACCGTCTGAAAACAAACGCGCAAACATTCGCTCAACAAATTACGTAAACTCAACTGATTAGCGTTGCATGAAAATTCTTGTAACCGCGCGTATCTGACGGTCGTCATTAATTTTTGACGAGCCATTCAACGCGCGCTTCAAAACGAATGAGCAGTTATCCGACAGCTTTGCGTTCAGAATCTCTAATCTCGCCAGTCGACAATGAGCACGATGTTGCTTGTGTCAACGCCGAGCGAACCGACGCGCAGCTTGTCGAGATGGTTTTGAATGGCGTCGAATCTGCATTCTAAGAGATCTTCGACCGCCACAAACGCATGGTCGCTTCGGTCGCAAGCGGTCATTTTAGGCGAGTGGAGGAAGTCGAGGAAATAATCCAAATCACGTTCGCAAAAGCTTTTCAGGGGTTAGCTAATTTCCGTGGAGCGCATGACAGCTCGTTTCCGAGTTGGCTCGCAACAATCGCGTCAAACGCATGCTTTGACACTCTGCGAAAACAGCTTCGCCATCCTGAAAAGCTGAGTTGCGAACTTAGTGATGCCGAAACGCAGACTTTGCTCGATCTCACTGGCCCGAATGTGCAGTTGGCGGAACAACAGATTTCCGACGGCGATCTCGCTGACAAACTCTTGACACATCTGTCCGGATCCGACCGCAGTTTGCTAGAAATGCTTTACGTTCATGAATTGTCAGTTAGTGAGATTGCCGAGCGTCAACATTGTTCTAAGGCAAATGTTAAGGTTCGGGCGTGGCGGGCACGCGGACATTTACGAAAAATTTTGCGGCAACTATTGTAACCGGCGACTCATTGACGCCGTCATTAAATTTGGAGATGCTAAAAGGCAAAATCGACAACTCAGAACTCGACGCAATAGGCAAAACACTTGTCAAACAGGCGTTTGACCGTCGGCCGGATGTTGAAAAAATCGTCTCAAATCCGTATTTGTTTAGGCGAGTTAAGGCGAGATGCAACGGCGGAGGCGAAAGTTCGAAGGTCTTCGCATCGCCTTTGACAAAGATCTTACGTTTCCGAACGGCGGTCGGCGGCGCGGTTGGTGCGGTCATGATTGCTGCGGCCATCGGCCTCAGTTTGTTGAGTTCGCAAGAGAAGTCGGTTGTAAATAATGAATTTCAGATTCCGCTGCAACAGGCGGATGTTGCACGGCCGCTTGATCCTCCTCAAGTGGATGTGGGCAAACTTTCTCAAAGCCGTGCAACAAATTTTGAGACGCCGCGTGCCGAGAAGGTCGCCGTCCAAAACAAACGCACTCCGTCTTTACAAGCACGCCCTGACATCGAGTTTGAATCCGACGGCGAATTTTATCCGGTTGCATACACGGGCGACATTGAGGAAGCCGCTACCGGTGGGCGCGTTATCCGCGTCAATATGAATCGCTCGTCGCTATTTGCACTCGGCGTCAACCTTCCGCTTGAGAACGACGTGGAAACAGTCAAAGCCGACCTTCTTGTCGGCCGAGACGGTGTTACGAGAGCCGTAAGATTAGTAAGAGAGAATTAGTTTTTAAGGAGAAAAGATGAAGACAGTATTTGTAGCTTTGACACTCGCGGCGCTGTCCGCATTCACATTTGGCCAGGAAGCGCCGCAGCCCGCTCAGAAGGCTGATCAGGCAAAGGTCGCGAAGATTATTGCCGAAATGCACTCGGCCCAAGGCTCAGTTAAGAACGCTCCTTTCTCGGCCGATGAAGAGAATGAGAGCGTGCAAACGTTGGCAGACGGCAACCGCATTGTTCGCAAATCGACAGGCAAAATTTATCGCAACAGCGAGGGCCGGGTTCGCCGCGAAGTCAAGGGCGGTCAGGGCGGCATGCTAGGCACAACGTTTTCAGTAGGCGGCGGAACCTGGATTGAGAACCCGGCACTAGGGCATAAGATGATGCTCGATGATGCGATGAAAACCGCAAAGATCGTTCGAATCGAGGACGGCAAAGTCACGATCAATGGCAAACCCGCCGCACCGGGCGATCCCGACGTGAAAATTGTCGAAAAGATCAGCAAAGTCACTTCCGACGGTAAGGACACAACCGAAGCCGTCGTTGTCGAAAACAATAATGGCGTTTTCACGAGG
>JANOGL010000440.1:0-6416 GCA_031405985.1 Acidobacteriota bacterium
TGGCTTGGTCGCCGGTTGAGTAAGCGTGGTTTAGTTCGGCCATTAAGCCATGACGTTTTTCTTTTTCGGCTACGTCGAGCGCCAAGTCTGGGTGAATAATTCGCGCGAGGTTATGATACGCCTTGCGGGTCTCGGTGGTCGGTTCAAAGCGACGGTTTTTCTTTTCTTCGTCCTCGGCGGCTCGCGCAGCTGAATCTTCGGCTTTGCGCCGGAGCTCCTCGGCCTTCTTTTTTATTTCTTCGTCGTCCGGAACGAGTTTGTATTCCTCCTCCGCGATCTGCGCCTCGATTTGGTCATGTTCTGCGTACAGCCGGGCAACATCCATCGTGTAACGCGCCTCGAATTGTTCCAGCTCGGCGCGCAAGTCAGCCATGTGCTCTTCGCTTGTTGCGAGCCGATCTTTCAATCGGTCGAGGACGCGCAGCTTTTTGTCGAGTTCGATTTCTTCGGGTGTCATAGCGTGTACGACAGACGGCTACGTCTGTCGGTCAAGATTAGTTTTCACTCAGCATTGAGTGGATAACAGAGTTGAGGAACAGACGCGGCCGTCTGTTCTACGAATAGAAATTCATCGGCCGCGTTAAAAGCAAGATCGGGTCATCGACATTTAGCGCTTCCTGAACGTAAAACGGCTCGCCGGCCCGGGCGCCGATCAGTGAACCGAAGTAGTGCGAGCGGCTCTCGATCTGCGCGAGATAATCTTTGCCGGTCAACATCGTTTCGGGTTCGCTCGACTCAGCGTCGTAAAACTGTGACTTATGCGCGCCGATAGCCGCCATCTTTTGATCCAGAAAGTCCGAAACATCGACGATGAATGACGGTATGAGAGTCCGCGAGAAAACATTGTGCGCAACTATCGGCGGAGCGATTTTTTCATCACCGGTTTTGACGTCGTAATTTCGCATCGCTACGAGCCGCGAACACTCGCGCACTAATTGTGCGATTGTGTCGTGGTCGGGGTGCGAGTCGCCGATCTGGTGCGTGAGTACGACCTTCGGTTTTAATCGCCGCATTGCGCGCACCAGTTCTGTGCGAGAGGCATCGTCGGCAAACACGTGGCCGTCGGACAAGCCGAGATTTTCGCGGACATCGAGATTTAATATCGCTGCGGCTTCTTCGGCTTCTTTTGCACGCCCCTCGACCGTTCCGCGCGTACCCATTTCGCCGCGAGTCACATCGAGCGCGCCGGTCTTGTAGCCGAGGTGCTTCATCTTCAGCATCGTGCCGCCGGCGGACAATTCGAGATCGTCAGGGTGCGCAAAAATTGCGAGAATGTCGACTTCGCTCATACCGGATCTATGATAACGAAATTTTTAACCGGTTGGACAGGATAGACAGGATACTCTTCTCATCCAGCCACTCCTGCCAATCCTGTTTATCCTGTTAGTTTGTCCTTTTTGTTAGTATTCGTCTATGCGTTTAGTTGTTCTCGGTTCAGGTTCGACCGTGCCGCACCCGCGTCGCACAAGTTCGGCGTATTGGCTCGAGACGGGTGGTGGCAATCTGCTGCTCGATTGCTCGGCAACGGCGGCTTCACGAATGGCGGCTTGCGGTGTCGATTGGCCAAACCTTGACGCGATCTGGATCTCACATTTTCATATGGATCACTGCGGCGGGTTGGGACCACTGCTTGCCGGAACAAAACACGCGCCTGAAACGAAAGATCGTTTAAAGCCGCTGAAAATTTTTGGTCCGGCTGGTCTACACGATCTAGTTGATCGAATGAGCGATGTTCACAATTATCGTCTTCTACAGCAATCTTTCCCCGTCGAAGTAGTCGAAATCAAAGAGCTTGAAACATTTGAAATCTTGCCCGGCATCGAAGCCGTCGCGCTTGACACTTTGCACACGGACGAGAGCCACGCGATCCATATTCGTGACGGCGAAGCCACACTCGTTTATTCTGCCGACACTGGTTTTGACAAGCGACTTTCTGCGTTCGGGCGCAATGTCGATCTGCTTATTCTTGAGTGCACCTATCTCAGAGAAAAGCCCGTCGAAAAACATCTCGAGCTCGCCGAGGCAATCTTCCTCGTCAATAAAGCAAAACCAAAACGCGCAATGCTGACGCATTTTTATCCCGAATGGGACGATGTAAATTTTGATGAAGAAATTGCTCGACACTCGCCGATGTGCGACGTGGTCGAGGCAGTTGATGGACTAGAAATTGAAGTGAGAAATGAGAGGTAAGAAATAATTTTTCTCATTTTTTACTTCTCACATCTCACTTGATTTTTTTGCCATCGCCATCAGGTCGGCGGGCATCCATTCTGTGAGAACTTTTTCTTCTTCGGCGGCGATTCGCGCTCCGCGATTGCGCCAATCTTTTGAAGGGTCGTCTTCGCGGCCGGATTGTTTCGGATAATTTTCGACCTGTTCGAGACTGATGATTATGCCTTGTGCGACGTCGTTCCAGTCCTCGTTTTGAATACCTCGCAGCACAACCGGCAAACCAGCGGTCCAATCTTCTTCCGGCGCGATGTTGTCGTACTCGGGGATAGTGAGTTTGTCGGGTGATGGGAACGCACCGCCGCTGAATTCGCTGACGATCTGCTTTTTCACATCAGCGTAACTAGCGCTTGGGTTCGTCGTTCGCATCTCAAGCGCGCGGCGAAAAATATCTGAAACTGTTGGTTGGCTCATAATCAATGGCAAGATTAGCACAGGTCGGGCTATGTGTCAGCGCGTGAAGGGCGATGTGGTAATCTTGCATAAATCGTTATGAAAAGGTTTATCTATCAAGCTCATCTGCTGCTCGGCGTGCTCGTTTCGATTCCAGTCCTGGCATGGGCGTTAAGCGGTTTTCTTTATGCATTGCCGAATACGATCGAAGGCGGCACAGTCGAAAAGATCGATACCGCTCGTGTTAAAGTCTCGCCCGCCGACGCGATGGCGAGCGCTGATCGGCTTGCGGGCAAGACGCTGCCGACGACGGCATTAACGCTGCTGATGAAGGACGGCCGACCGCAGTATCAATCCGTCGGTGGTCTAGGCGCCGATTCGATCTTTATCGACGCCGAAACAGGTGTTGCACGGATGTCAGAACCTCCGACGGCGAAGACGCGGTTTTTTCGCGAGGCGCATTTTTATTTTTTTGCGGGCGAATGGCAAGTGACTTTGCTGCTCGTGTTCTCGGCACTAGCGGCGTTGTCGGCAGCGACCGGAATTTACCTGAATGTCGTTTACTGGTCGCGCAAGTTTCGCCGAACTTAAGCTGCCAACTTTTTGCATGCAGACGAGCATCCGAGTAGTTAGTCTTTTTGTTGAGGGTTTGATGAAGAAAACACTTTTAGCTTTTTGTGTAGTAATGCTTGCCGCAGTTTTCACGTTTGCACAGAACGAGCAGGCGCCGATCGTTGAGAAAGAGATCAGCTATAAAGACTGGACACTCAAGAGTATTAGGACGGGCGAAGACCTGACATTGCGCGAACTGGCTAAAGGCAAAAAGCTGGTAATTGTCGTCTATTGGGCTCCGTGGTGCGCCAACTGGCGGCACGACGCGCCGATGCTCGAAAGGCTGTATCAAAAATATAAGCCGCACGGTTTTGAGATCGTCGCCGTCGGTGAATACGATCCGGTTTCTTTTATGAAAACGAATCTGAGCAATCTAAAAGTCACTTTCCCGGCTGTTTATGAGTCCGAGAGTCGGGACGACCGCGAGAAGACAAAACATTATGACTATCGCCGCTCGACCGGCGACAATCGTAAGTGGGGGTCACCGTGGTACATTTTCCTAACGCCTGCCGCGTTTGAGAAAAAAGGCGACACACTCGTCAAAAAAACTCACGTCATCAACGGCGAAATGATCGAGGCGGAAGGCGAGAAATTTATTCGTGAAAAGCTCGGTCTGCCAAAAGAAGTAGCCAAAGCGTCTGTTGCCGACAACAAAATCGAAGTTTGCGATCCTGCAAAACCCGCAGCGACCACGTTAGTAAAACCCAGATAAGATTGGCCGCAGATAAACGCAGATGACGCAGATCGAAAGAATTTTCATATCTGCGATATCTGCGTTTATCTGCGGAAGAGAATTCTTAACGAGGCATTGCGGCGAGCGTGTCGGTTAGTTTTTTAGACACCTCTCTCAGCGGTTCTTTTGTGGCGACGAACTTACCGGCGATGGCAGAATATTCGGACTCAGCGGCAAGGTCGGTGATGCCCTGAATGCTCGGCAGGTATTTTTTCAGCTCGGTCTTAACGCGAAATTCAGACTCTAAAGCTGACAACCCCTCTCTCAAAATACGGATAGCATCGACCAGTTTCGATTTGCTGGCCTCAATGCTCGCGGCCGTCTTTGCCGACAAGTTGCCCGCTTTCCGGTCTGCGTCGGCAGTCTCAAGCCCCTGTGCGATCGGCCCGAGCTTCGTGACAAAGTCGTTAACGTTCGAAAGCTGGATCTCGACTTTTCCACGCGCCGTTCGCACGGCGAGCGGCGGCAGAACTCGCGTCGCAGTCGTCTTTTTTGTCGTGGTCTTTCGCGTGGATTTCTTCTGAGCGTCGGCTGTGCCGGTTACGAAAACCAGTAAAAATAACGCTAGAGGGGCAATAAACAAGCGTTTCATACATTTGCCTTCCTGTTCAAATACTCGTAAAAATCTTATCATAATCGTATGCAACAGCGGTGTTTAGAAGTCCGAAGGCTCGGGCGCGTTGGCTATGAAGAGGCGCTCAAGTTTCAGAAACAGCTTGAAACTGCGGTGATCGAGCGGCGCGACAAAGATCATCTCCTGCTGCTCGAACACCCGCATGTTTACACTCTTGGACGACGCTCAAAAGGCGACGGCGTGCTTGCAACTGCCGAGTTATTGCGTGCTCGCGGCGTCGAGGTTTTTGAAATTAATCGAGGCGGCCGCGTTACCTATCACGGCATCGGTCAGATCGTCGGTTATCCGATAATTTCGCTGTCGCCCGATCGCGAAGATGTCCACAAATATGTTCGCGAT
The DNA here is from genome assembly GCA_031405985.1 of Acidobacteriota bacterium. Lineage (GTDB taxonomy): Bacteria > Acidobacteriota > Blastocatellia > Pyrinomonadales > Pyrinomonadaceae > OLB17. Next base: position 4,941 of record JANOGL010000440.1, read on the forward strand.
CTCGAAGAAGTTCTGATTCGTACGCTTGATCACTTCGGCATCGACGCTTTTCGCATCGAAGGCCTGACCGGTGTTCACACAACGGATGGCAAGGTTGCGGCTATCGGCGTTCACCTAAAACGCTGGGTTACGACGCACGGTTTTGCGCTAAACGTAAACACCGACCTTGATTTTTACAACCTTATCATCGCTTGCGAAGGCGAGCCTGTGACGTCGATGGACAAGTTACTCGGCCGTGAGATTGATATGACCGAGGTCGAAGATCGGATCGAAGTGAATTTTCGTGAAGTGTTTGGTTACGTTTTTAGCACAGAGACCGCAAAGATCGCAGAGAAAATAACTGTTGCGGCCTGAAGGATAGAATTTATGAGATCAGCTTTATTGATTATTTTTGCATTATTGATGGCAGCGTGTGGCAGTGCGCCGAATACGAACCAGTCGAACAACGCGAACGCAGTTTCGGATGCAAATCAAGTTCTCTCAGTCATTGAACGTCCGCAGCGGATAAAAGATCTGATGGCGGCGCGTGGGCTACAGGACGAAGCCGCGCCGACGCTCAAGATCGTCGAGCCGAAAGCCAACGCGACTATCGCAAGCTCGACGGTTAAGGTAAAAATCGAGCTTTCGGGCGATCTTAAAGGCTACAAGCCGCACATGGACGAGGCGACAAAGACCGGCAATCACGTTCACATCATCCTCGACAATGAGCCGTATGAGGCGTATTACAACATCGACAGCGCGTTTGAGTTGCGCAATGTCACGGACGGCGAGCATACGCTGCGGGTTTTTCCGTCGCGGCCCTGGCACGAAGCTTATAAGAATGACGGTGCGTTTCAGATAGTGAAATTCACAGTGAAGAACGGCGGTGCTGACGCGAGTAAACCTACGACGACAAACAGCGGCAACACAATGGCAAATGCAAACACGGCGCCGACACCCGAGGGCAAAGATATGCAGAGCTCTTCAGCAGGTGCTGTCGATCCGAAAAAGCCTCTCCTCACATACAGCCGTCCGAAGGGTGAGTACAAAGGTGCTGACACCGATGCGATAATGATCGATTTTTGGCTTAGCAACGCAGAGCTTGGTGAAGGTAAGCCGTTTGGGTCGGGCAACGACATAGACGTAGTTCGACATAAGTCATCCAGATACCAAGTTCGTTATTTTGTGGACGGCGGCGAAGCAAGGCTAATCGACCAATGGAGCCCGATCTGGCTTTCAGGCTGGACCGCCGGTAAACACACGATCAAGCTCGAGCTAGTCGATTTCAACGGCAATCTCGTCGCCAACGGCGGATATAATTCAACGACGCGAGAGATAACAGTAACAAAATAAAGAACTTATGAGACGTGATACAACTTCGTGGTTTAGCCACAATCTTGGAATGGACATGCCGCTGGTGGCTTACGGTCACGCGGGTTATCCGCTGCTTATGTTCCCGACGGCGGCGGCGGACTATTTGGAATACGAGCGGTTTTA
>JANOGL010000434.1:0-7750 GCA_031405985.1 Acidobacteriota bacterium
CCGTGCGTATGCAAGAAAAAGGTCAAGATCAGATTGGCAGACGGAAAGGAACGCGAGATACAGCATATGGCATCTACAGCGTTTCTCGACGGCAGCGGCAACCCGATCTCTGCCGAGCAGTTCATAGAGAATCTCTTTGGAGCCTTGCCTCAGTTTTTCGACAACGAAGACCAGCTGCGCCAAATATGGTCTAAGCCTTCGACCCGTCGCGAACTTCTCCGCCGGCTCTCAGATGCCGGATTTGGTAAAGATCAGCTTCAGGAAATGCAGAAATTGATCAACGCTGAAAAGAGTGACGTTTTTGACGTGCTTGAATACGTTGCGTATGCCATCGCTCCAATCACGCGTGAAGCCCGCGTCGATGGAGCTAAGGCCAATATTTTTGCTTTCTTAAATCGGGAGCAACGTGAATTCCTAGATTTCGTTTTGTCGAAATATGTCGAGTCCGGTGTTGGTGAGCTCGATGAATCGAAGCTACCGCATCTTCTGGAACTCAAATACGAAACCCTCAATGACGGTGTCGCAGTTTTAGGTGACGTACGGCAAATTCGCACGACGTTCATCGACTTCCAAAAACATCTCTACAAACGACGCGCCGCAAAGTAACAAACTTTGGCATCCCAAAATATGAGAGTCAGGCAGGAAACTCATTCCTGACAGCCGCAAATAAATCCGTCGGTTACAACAATGTCGTCGATGTATTGGCCTTCGATGACGATGCCGTTACCGATATCGGTGCCGAGGCGCCAGCGAAGCTGCACGAGTTGGCCGGCGGCGGATTGAGGAAGGCGCACGATGACGGGAACGAACTCGGGTTGATCGTTTATTCCGCTGCGGCCCGACCACCCCAGGCGACCTTGCAGAGGATTTTGACAGCACGCGTCGATGACGCCGTCGTAACCACCAGTTTCAAAAACGCCGCCCGCGGCGATGATATCCTGCCAATTCGCATTGCCAATTTTTATCTCAAGCACCGAACCGTCATATAGACGGTTTCGCAAAAACGTCGTCTCTAATCTGTACCAGTTTTGAAAAGTCATCCGCGCGGATTGCGTCGCGACCAAAAACACCGGCGAGGTTATCGAGGCCTGCCCTGCAGGATGCGGGTCCGGCGTAAATACACTTTTTATTCCCGACGTCACTCGCGCTGTCGAGATTCTCCAGTTACGCGTGTTGTCCGGCGCACCTTGCAGGTCAAAAGCCTCGCGAGTCCAACGAGCGGGAAGCCCGGCCGAAAGAGCGCGATCAAAGCTTTGCCTGAAAGCGATCTTTTGCACGCCGGTTTGTAAGCTTACGTTCAGCGTGCCGAGATTCGTCGCTCCGTCAGTTATCTGAAAGCTCATCGAAACTAGCGAGCCGCACAAAACACTCTCCGAAAGCGTAAACGTAAATGTACGCGATACCGGCGCTCCGCCGACAGGCAGTGTGCCGTAGTTTTGCGGCGGTCCCGGCGCGGTCACGCCGCCCGTGGCGAGCAGAGTTGCTACGACATTATTTGCCGAAAGCTGTCCTGTGTTACGCAGCGAGAGGATAAGAGAAACAGTTTCGCCCGGGTCGGCGCCGCCGTTTGTCGGACAGCTCTCGGCCGTGATCTGCGTGCCCGTGCTCGTTGGAATCGCAATCGGCTGGAGTGAATAATTTTGCGTCAACGTTTGTCCATCGGCCGGACTGAGCGTGAAACTCTGCGGAGCAAAACCGTCTGCAGACGCGGTCACGATGTAAGTCGCGGGCAGCAATGTTAAGTTGCCGTACGAGCCGCTCGCGCTAGTGACACGTATATACGCCGAGGTCGAAACTCGCGCATTCTCAATCGGCTGACCAGTAACTGCATTTGTGACAACGCCGGTAATGTTCGCTCGCGGAGCCGCGGTGCATTCGTCGAATTTGAATTTACCGATTCGCGTCAGCCATGTGAAATCACTAAAGTCCTGGCTCGCCTGTGTGTAGTATTCGCCCGTCATCCAAAACGTACAATCGTCCACAGGATCGACGCTCATCCCGCTGTAATCTCCCCAGCGCCACCCGAAGGCCTTTTGCACGCCGGTGCCTTCGATCAAGTAGGCCTCCGTGCGAAAGGTGCCGGCTGCCTCAGTCGAGAGCTTACCCGTATAGCGTAAAGAAGGTTTCTTTTCATCGGTGACCTGGTTGTAACCGATGGCGACGTTGCCCTGATGATCGGCGGCAACGCTTGCGATCCAACGCGATGAATCTGTGTCGCCGACGGTCGATTGCTCGGTAACTGCAAAAGCTGCTCCGCTTCGCCGCAATTCGTAAAAGCGAACACCGGCGCGGTATGGATTGCTTGCCACGCGCGCGGTTTGGTTGAAAATCAGCGAGTCGCTCGCTCCAAAATTGCGATACGCGACGCGGTAATTTATTCGGTCACTGTTCGCATCGAGACGTTCGCCCGGCGCCGGCTGCGTAATGTCGAAGCGGCCCTCCGGGCTTGTCGGATCGAATACAGCGACCGGTAATGGGCTTTCGCTCCGTTCGGTAAATGTTGAGTTAACAGGGTTTGCAAAGTCAGCGTGAAAATCGAATAGCCGAACCGCATCCTGTGTGTCGCCGTATTCCGTCGCCGAGTAACCGACAAAAATATTCGGCGCGCCCGTCGGCGGCGGCCGCAGTCCGTCGAGATCCGCTGGGAGAACGTTGCCGAGCCGAGCCGTAGTCGAAGACGGACGATTGAAATAAATGTAGGCCGCTGTCCGGTCACCGACGAGCATTTTAGAGCGATCGAACGCGAACATTCCGCTACCCGAAAAATCCGAGCCGGTGAATTCCTCCGTCGACATGTAATAGCCGTCTGGCCAAACGCCGAATTTTGCAAAGTCGTTAATTCTGATGTTCGGCATCACAAATTCATACGCAAAATATTCACCCGTCGGGTCGCCGGTTTTCGAGATCGCGATCATCTGCCTGAATGGCGGCGCGTTGTAGCAATACTGGCTGAGCAACCAGCGATCAGCCAGAGTGTCATAAAGCACGATCGGCTCGCCGCTGTCGAATGTGCTGCAAGTCGTGCCGAGCGACGCGAACAGCTGACTCATCCTAAACGGCGGCGTCAGCGCTTTTGCGCTCTTATCGAATACGCGAACGAGCGAATTTACAGCCTGAACATAATGGTTCGGTCCGACATCGCCGATCATGTCCGGCGGTAAGAAGAGCGCGTTGTACACAGGTATATTGTCGAAGTTTGAAAGGCCGTCAAATGTCAGCAATGGCTGCGGCATCGGCGCTAGCGAAGTGCGCGCGATTGCGGCGTCGGTGTCGTGAATGTTTTTTAAATTTGATTCTGCAGCTTCGTGACCAACCTCGCCGACAGTGCGGATCTGCGGTTTTGTAGATGACTTTGTTTTACTTTGCGAAGTAAAAGAACTCACCTTCGCCGACGTTGCAAACCCAACGGCTTGTTTTGATATTGGCGTTGTTGAAATTTGTTCGGTGTTCGAGCTAGAAGAAACGGTCGGTGACCTATTTACTAAAACAAGCGCGAGGGAAAACAGGGCGAGCGTGATAACGACATATTTCTTCGACGCCATAACGAGTGTGGAAACATTATACTTCTATCAGTATCTCGATTTCCACACGCTGTTTTGCTTCATCCAAAAATCGTTCAATCGACGCACTGATTTTTTGTCGCACAAGAGTTTCTCGAATTTCAGACTTTTTCTCGTCAAATGCGGGAATAAGTAAACCGGGCGAACGGCGGCGAAAATCCGGCACAAACGTGTCGCGGTAATAACGGCGCTCTTCGTCGAGCGTTACGACGATAAATGATTCGAATCGAAAAGCCACATATTTGTCGATCGCGAGCCGCTCAGCCATCAGCCGTTGAAAATTCTCGTCCTTTATCGATGTAAAACCGACTTGTTTCAGCCGCTCTTCGAAAATAGCGGACGACGGAAAATAACGCAGTGTTTCGCCTATCTTGTCAGCTATCTCCTTTTCGTTCGCGGCGTTCTTTGGTAGCCGCTGCGCTTCGAGAGCGAAAAGTCGTTGATTTATAAGGATTTGCAGCGCCTGGTTGAGGTCATCGGAGCGGGCTGGTTGAAGCTGCGTGCCGGGCTGCAAGGCCATCTGCCAGAGAATATCCGAGTAGGTTATTAGCTCAGTCCTCACGCCGTCACTCAGCACGGCGACCGTTTTATCGACCACGTCCTGAGCGCGGGCGGTCGCAATTGCCAGCAACGCAATCGTAACTAAAGCAAAAAAGGGTCTTATGGGTAAAACTCTCATGCCGATAGATAATTTTTGACCTCTTAAAGCCGCCATGTCAACTATATTCCCTGACTGTTAAACTTATTGACTTATTGTTTAAAATCGTTTTTAATTGATAAGGAAGTAGTTTATTGCTTCTCAAGTCAATAAAAGCTCCTATATTTCCGCCTCTTTCCACATCCGGAAAACGGCACCACACAGCATGCAAACTTCACCGCCGCAGAATAGAAATGCGCGAGCTTTTTCCGCAGCCGCACCGGTTGAGGACCCGGCAAACGAGCTCAAGTTTATCTCCGAGCTTGGACGCAGTCTCTTGTTCACGGTACATCCAAAAAAATCCGCGAGCCGCGTGGCCGGCGCTCTTCAACAGAGAGTGGATGCGGCCGTGTGCGTGTTTGTTGCCGAGCTTGAGAATATCGGACTAATAAGTTGCGCGTTCGACCGCAATGGGGAAACGAACAGCAACGTACTCGACCGTGCAAAGTTTGAAAAGTGGTTGGCGTTTATGCCGCCGCAAGTCGGTCATCGCGAAGACGACGCCGACGAATTTTTGATCGATGGCAAACACGCCTGCGAATACATTTCGCCGCTGCATATCAACGGCGAGATTCGTGGCGCGATAATCACAGCTTTTGAAGACAAAGCCTTCGCTGAGTCGAGCGCGCGTCTGATCGAAGCCGCCACGCAGATGGCGGCGATGAGCGTGAACTTGTCCGCAAATTACGAAACCGCTCTCAACAACTCGATAAACGAAGCCCGCGAAGAGCATCGCAAATTTACAGAAGCGATTTTGGACGCTCTACCGGTGTCGCTTTACGTCGTGGACCGCGACTATCGCATCGTGACCTGGAACAAACATCGCGAGGTCGGACAGCTCGGCATTCCTCGCGACGAAGCGATTGGCCGGGATGTTTTTGACGTGCTGGAAAAATATCCGCAAGGCCGTGTCCGTGAGGAATTTGAGCGCGCGTTTCGCACCGGTCACATCGAGCGGATCGAACAGCAGACGATTGCCGATGACGGTTCGACAAGACATTGGCTTGTTAGCAAAGTTCCGATGAAGAACGAAGTGAGCGGCGATGTCACACACGTCATCACTGTCGGCGAAGACGTGACCGTCAGGGTCGAGGCGATTCATGCGATGAGTCGTGCCGAGAAACTCGCCGCCGTTGGACGACTTGCCGCCGGCGTCGTTCACGAAATAAATAATCCGCTTGCGACAATTGCCGCGTGCGCCGAAGCGCTCGAACAACTGTCGGGCGAAGGCGCGTTTTGTGCGTCCGACGCGGAAAGTGATTTGACCGAGTATCTCGGTTTGATAAGGAGCGAGGCGTTTCGCTGCAAAACGATCACGACCGATCTGCTCGATTTTAGCCGCATGCGTGTCGGTGAACGCATTCCGGTTGACGCCGGCGAGATCGCGCGTTCGGCTGCGAATCTGATCGCACATCAAAACCGTGGTGCTGGAATCACGCAGGAGATCGAAGTCGAGGACAATTTGCCGCGAGTTTCCGCCGACGGCAGCCAAATACAGCAAGCCATCATCGCTCTTGCAACAAACGCAATCGACGCGATGCCCGACGGCGGACAGCTCACCTTTCGCGCATTTTCAAAAGGTACACGCGTCGTTATCGAGATCGCCGACACAGGCGCCGGCATTGCGCAGGAAAACATGCCAAAGATTTTCGAGCCTTTCTTTACGACGAAAGAAGTCGGCAAAGGAACTGGTCTCGGCCTCGCCGTTTGCTACGGCATTATTTCCGAACACAACGGTCGCATCAGCGTTCGCTCGAATGTCGGCAAAGGCACGACGTTCAGCATTTTTCTGCCTGCAGGACAGTAAATTCTCACATCCCAAAAACTTATGCCAAAACTTTTAGTCGTTGATGACGAAAAAAATCTGAGATTGGTCGTCCAGAAAGAGATGTCGCGCCAAGGCCACGAAGTCGAGTGTGCGGAGGACGGCGAAGCGGCATGGACGCTCATCGAGCAACATGACTTTGACGTCGTCCTTTGCGACATAAACATGCCGCGGCTAGACGGCATGGGCTTGTTACGTCGCACACGCGAGAAATGTCAGAATCCACCCGAGATGGTCATGCTCACCGGCCAGGCGACGATCGAATCTGCGATCGAGGCGATGAAGCTCGGCGCGTACGATTATCTGACAAAACCGTATCGCATCGGCGAGTTATCTGCGCTCGTAACTGCTGCCGCAGACAAACAGCAACTCAAGATCGACAACCAACGTCTGCGCGCACAGATCGCTCGCACGAATCAGTCGCTCCCGGACATCGTCGCTGAATCGCGTCAGATGAAAGAAGCTCTGCGACTCGTCAATCGGGTTGCAACGTCCGACACATCGGTGATGATCACCGGCGAATCCGGCGTTGGCAAAGAACTGATCGCACAGGCGATCCATCGTCTCAGCCGCCGCAGCGAAGAACCGTTTATCGATCTGAATTGCGCCGCGTTGCAGGACACGCTGCTTGAGAGCGAGTTGTTTGGCCATGAAGCAGGAGCGTTCTCAGGCGCTCGCACGCGCAAACTTGGTTTGTTTGAGATCGCAGATGGCGGAACGCTTTTCCTCGACGAGATCATGGAGATGCCGTTGCAGCTTCAGTCGAAGCTGCTGCGTGCGCTCGAAACGCGGTCGTTCTTCCGCGTCGGCGGTGTGAAAAAAGTCGAGGTCGATGTTCGTTTAATCACTGCGACAAACCGCGACAAAGATCAGGCCGTGACGGACGGAAATTTTCGCGCTGATCTTCTTTATCGGATAAACAGTTTTGAGATCAACGTTCCGCCGCTTCGCGAACGCCGCGAAGACATCGAGCCGCTCGCACGATATCTATTGCACAAGCTCGCCGGCCAGGACGAGCACGAGTTAACGCCCGCCGCCATCGAAGCTCTAAACGCATTCGACTGGAGCGGCAATGTTCGCCAGCTTCGCAACTGTCTTGAACGTGCAATTTTGCTCGCCGACAACGGCACAATCACGCCACGCGAACTGCCGCCAGAGATTGCCTATCGCATCGACAAACCGAGCGTCTCGGTGAGTTACGCTGCGCCGCAGGCCACCGGCGTGAATTCATTTCATAACGCCTCGCCCACAAACTTGCGCGACGTCGAACGTCAGCAAATAATAGGTGCACTCGAAAAAACCGGCTGGCATCGCGGCAAAACCGCCGAATTACTCGGTATTTCACCATCGACGCTCTACCGCCGCCTTCGGGAATACGGTCTCGAAGCGAGATAGTTTTTTCTGCTATTTTTTTAGGACAAGTAAATATCTTTGTTCCGACATCGGCATGAGCTTTTCGTTGAAACTCAAGTCCTGTTGTTGTAGTGCACTTCGGAGATTTAGCCCACCGAATAATAGTTTTGTGCGGTTGTTTGACCACTTTAACAGTCGCGGAAGTTTGTCTGTGAATTTGTCGAGTGCGCGGCAGGTGATGAATTTGCAATCAATTGGATCAGCTTCTTCAAACTGACGATTTACGATCTCGGCTTTATCATTGAGGCCGAGATT
>JANOGL010000435.1:0-5084 GCA_031405985.1 Acidobacteriota bacterium
AGTTAGAGGATTCGTACAAATCGCTTCGTGAGGCGCTCACGCATGCCGGTGTCGCGAACAACTTGCGAGTTAATGTTTCGTGGATCGAATCTGAAAATCTGATGAAGGACGATTACGAAAATGAGCTGCAGGATTTTGACGCGATACTCGTGCCCGGCGGTTTTGGCAAACGCGGCATCGCCGGTATGCTCCGAGCGATCAAATACGCGCGTAAATCGCAGACGCCGTACTTCGGCATCTGCCTCGGTATGCAAACGGCGTGCATCGAGTTTGCGCGCAATCAGTGCGGGCTTCGTGACGCGGACTCGACTGAATTCAACGAAGAGACGCCGTTCCCGATCATCTTTAAACTCCGCGATCTCGTCGAAACGCACGAATACGGCGGCACAATGCGGCTGGGCGAGTGGAAGTGCGAACTCAAAGACGGCTCGCTGGCACGCGAGGTCTATCATGGCGAAGCCGAGATCGGCGAGCGTCACCGACATCGTTACGAATTCAATCCCGAATATCGCGACGTCCTCGAAAAAGAAGGCCTCATATTCAGCGGCGTCTCGCCGGACGGCAAGTTCGTCGAAATGATCGAGCTGCCGCGCGAAGTGCATCCATACTTCATCGCATGTCAGTTTCATCCCGAATACAAATCGAAGCCGCTAGCCGTGCATCCGCTGTTCGACGCGTTCGTCCAGGCGGCGTGGCAAAACCGCCTGCACAGCGAAAATCTCGAACACGACGTTGCAGCGGACAAACAGGTCGAATTGCCTGAACACGTAGAAGCCGCCGGCGTCGAATGATCCTACGTTAACTTAAACAGGATGAGCAGGATTTGTATTCTTTTTCTATCCTGACTATCCTGTAAATTCTGTTAGATTTTTTGCTCAATGCACGATATCAACTCATTTAAAGTTGGCAATGTTGCTTTTGGCGGCGGAAAACTTTCGTTTCTGCTCGGGCCGTGCGTCGTTGAGTCGGCGCAGCATGCGCTTTTTATGGCGCAGGAGATAAAAGATATTTGCGCGCATGTCGGAGTTGATTTTGTTTACAAGTCTTCGTTCGATAAGGCGAATCGCAGTTCGATCGAGAGCTTTCGCGGCGACGGTATGGAGTTTGGTCTCGGCATTCTCGCGCAAGTAAAAGATGAAGTCGGCGTGCCGCTGATCACCGATGTTCACGAACCTTCACAAGCTGAGAAAGCTGCCGAGGTCGCGGACATTTTGCAGATACCGGCTTTTTTGTGCAGGCAAACCGACTTGTTAGTCGCGGCTGCAAAAACCAGAAAAGCCGTGAATGTTAAGAAGGGGCAGTTCCTCTCGCCGTGGGATGCAAAGAATATCGTCGAGAAATTACAAGCCGCGGGTTGCGAAAAGATTCTGCTAACTGAGCGAGGCTCGAGTTTTGGCTACAACAATCTGGTCGTCGATCTTCGCTCGTTTCCGGTTATGCGCTCATTCGGCGTGCCGGTTGTGTTTGACGTGACGCATAGTTTGCAGCTTCCGGGCGGACTTGGGAAAGCAACCGGCGGACAGTCCGAATACATCGAAAACTTCGCTCGTGCCGGCGTCGCCTGTGGTGTCGACGCCGTTTTTATGGAAGTTCACGACAATCCGGCCAAAGCGCCGAGCGACGGGCCGAATCAGCTTCCGCTCGCACGACTGGAAAAGTTACTTACTAAGTTGAAAGCTATTCACGAACTCGTTGCCGAGAACACAGCCGCCGAGCGACAGACGACATAATGAAAATTTCGCGCATATTCTTTTACATAATTTTTACTGCTTTATTTTTTACATCTGCGTTTTCGCAAACACCGGCTCGCACGGCGTCTGCGACATGGCAGGTGCAAAAGTACGATCTGAACGTCGCGCTGCCGCAGGATGAGAGATCACGCAGTATGACGGTCAAGGCCGTTTTGAATCTCAAAAATGTGTCGAGCGCTCCGGCCGGAACTTTGACGCTGCGGATCTCGCCGCTTGCCGAAGTTTCAGCGGTGAAGATAAACGATGCGACCGTTGATTTTTCTAAGAGCGAAGAGAAGATAAATTCGGCGACCAGATTGCAGCGAATCGGTGTGCGGTTTGGTTCGATAGCTGCGGGCGGCGTTGTTACCGCAACTGTCGATTACAAACTTACGGTTAAAGATAATTCATCACTCGGCACGATCTCGCCGGTCGGTTCGCAATTTTTGCCTCTCTCATTCTGGTATCCGACGCCGAACAGCTGGTTTTTTACGCGCGGTGCCGATGCTGCTCCGATGCGAATGAAAGTTACTGCTTGGGGCGGACAAACTGTCGTTTCTTCCGGTGCTGAAACGGCCGAAGCATTTGAAGAAAAACTATATTCGCAGCCATTTTTTGTTAGTGGTAGTTGGGATACGTCGGAGCAAAACGGCGTCCCTGTGCGTTTGCCGAAAGGCGTAGGTACCGACGGGCAAAAACGTGCCGCCGAACTCGCTTCGTTGATGTCCGAGGCCAAAACTTTTGTCGGAGGGATGCTCGGGACGGCCCCTTCAACGCCGCTACGAATCGTGGCGAGCCGACGCGGAGGAGGTTTTTCGAGCGGCGGAACAGTATTAATTGATGAAGCCGTTTTTCGTCGCTCGAAAATAGATTCGCTGACCGCGATGAATATCGCCGAGGCCGTTGCAAAAGTCTGGCTCGGCGGCTCGACTTTGGTGAATGGCGAAGGCTACGGCGTTATCAGCGAAGGCCTCGCACGCTACATCGCGACGCAGTTTATCGAAAGCAAGTACGGCAAGGACGTGGCTGAGATCGAACGTCTGCGTCAGCGGAATTTGTATGCGGCGGTTTCAAAACGCGATGCGCCGATGAGCGTGGTTTCGCCGCTCGACGATTTCTATTACCCAGAAGTCGCGAACAAAGGTGCGATGGCGTGGCGAATTTTGGCAAAGCGCATCGGTGCGGCGGAATTCGCAAACATCATTCGCTCAACCTCGCAAGACGGTGAGTTAAATCTCGCTGAACTACGAGCCGCGTTTTCTGCACAGAAAGATGTTGTCGATTATCTGTTCGATCAGGTTACGGACATGAACCTGCTCGCCGGTTTGCCTCAGAATGTCGGAGCAGAAACGCGTGTCGCGTTGAGAAACACAGGCTCGATCGATGTGACCGTTGATGTTGTTGCTACAACTGCGAGCGGTGAGAGAATAGTTTCTCCGACAACTGTTCGTGCAACGAATATTGGCGAGATTGCATTCCGCACTACGCAAAAGATCGTTCGTGTTGAGATCGATGCCGACAAGATGTATCCGCAAATCGATTACTCCGATGACATTGCGCCGCAAGATTCCAATGAGAGCGATCCGCTGCTTTCGGTAAAACGGCTTTTTGATAAGCAGGATTTTGCAGGTGCCGAGTCGATCGCACGAGCGACGCTTCGCGACCGCCCGCGATTTGACGAGGTGCGGGTTTTTCTTGCGAGGGCTTTGCTTGCACAAAATAAAACTGCAGAAGCTGAAAAAGAATTCAATGCCGTTTTTGCAGAAAAACTTCCGACCGCCAGAAGCATCTCGTGGGCAAATGTCGGTCTGGCCGAGATCGCAAGTCGTAATAACCAAACGAGCGCGGCGCTGAAATTTGCCGAGGCCGTGATTCTTAATGATGCCGACTACGGCGCGAGTCTTGCCGTACGTAACCTCAGAAACAAAATCGGCGGCACAAGCTCGACTGATCAGAGCATAAAAACTTTCTTCGCTGATTTGGATAAAGCTGCGACCGCAAACCGAAAGGCCGATGTCGATGCTCTCGTGATGCCCGGTGAAGTTACAAAATTCGCCGGCGGCGTCGCTGGCTCGACAGAGCTTTGGCAGACGCAGATTCGCGCCGTTGATCGGCTCGACGCGAACACAGTTTTGGTCGAAGCGAGTATGTCGATCAAGCTGCTCAACAAAGATGCCGAGAGCGGAATGGCTGTGTATCGTCTGATAAAGGCTGGGTCGGGTTGGAAGCTCGCCGCCGTTGACATGTTTGAGGTGCGGTGATGGCTGCGAATAACGTATCGGCCGATGTCATCGCTCGTGCAAAAAAGATAAAACTACTAATTATGGATTGCGACGGCGTCTTAACGGACGGCCGTCTTTATTTTGGTACGACAGGCGAGGAGCTGAAAGTTTTTCACGCTCGCGACGGGCAAGGGTTGGTCATCTGGCACGCAGCAGGATTTAAGTCTGGTATTATCTCAGGCCGCAATTCGCCGATCGTCGAGATGCGTGCGAAACAACTCGGCGTCGAGTTTATTTTTCAGGGTCGCAAAGAAAAAGTATCCGCGTTTCATGAACTAATCGCAGCGGCCGGTGTTACTGCCGAGGAAGTCGCATTCATAGGCGACGACACGCCGGATGCGGAAGTTTTCCCGCTTGTCGGTCTCGCCGTCGCCGTCGCCGACGCGCATGGCGAGGTTAAGGTAGCTGCACATTACGTAACCCAACATGCCAGCGGTAACGGAGCCGTTAGGGAACTCATCGACCTCATAGTTGAAGTCAAGACGTAAATTTAGACCAGTATTTATTGTGCATTCGATGCTTACGTGCTTGACAATCAATCACTACTAAAAGAATATTAAAAGTTGCCGTTTCGAGCGAAGTTTTTACGAACCTCAAAAAAGTTTGCAAATGTCGCTTACTGCGGTTGACAGGTGTAGTTACATCTGTATAATCAAGAGTTTCGCCTCTGGTGAAGTTTTTAGGAGAGCGAAGTAAAAGAAGTTGATATTTGAAAACTAGATATGCGTGTCCATGTGTTAATTCGTATGAACAACAAAAAGTCCAATTTTAGCTCACGCTTTAATTGGCAATTAATGAACTAGGAAACTAACGAGAGTTTGATCCTGGCTCAGAATCAACGCTGGCGGCGTGCCTCAGACATGCAAGTCGAACGATTAAAGCTCTCTTCGGAGAGTGCATAGAGTGGCGCACGGGTGAGTAACACGTAAGTAATCTACCTTCGAGTGGGGAATAACGTCCGGAAACGGACGCTAATACCGCATAATGCAGCGGCATCGCAAGATGACAGTTGTTAAAGGTGTAATTCGCTTGAAGAGGAGCTTGCGGCAGATTAGCTTGTTGGTAAGGTAAC
>JANOGL010000437.1:0-6407 GCA_031405985.1 Acidobacteriota bacterium
ACAATAGAAGCATCGAAAATTACAGCGATCTGTCAGCGAAATTCGCAGATCTCGGATCGTGCGGTTGTGTGCGTCGCGGAGCGGCATGATCTTTATGATACATCAAAAAGCCTGCGGCGCAGGCGTGAGAATAGTAGCTACACGTGAAGCCGAAGGCGAAACGTGTAGTAATCGCGAACAAAGGATCTAAGCCTGTGTAGCAGGCGACAGAATTTTCATTTTTGCTCTGTCGCCTGTTACACAGGCTCAAATGGATTTGCTTCCTTACCACAGGTTCCGCTTCGCTTCACCTGTGGCTACAATTATGCCGCTGCTTCGCAGCTTAAGATTTCAAAGCGGCGGCATTGCGTTTTATCTGGCCGAGCTTTGCACGCTTAACGGCCGAGCCGCGAAATCGTTCGACGTATTCACCGTGTTCCATAGCAATCACGGTGGCGAGCGGTAGCGATGTTTCGCCGTTTCTAGGTTCAAAACGAGGTTCATCGGTTTGTGTTTCAAATCTGTTCCACGGACAAACGTCCTGGCAAATATCGCAGCCGTAGAGCCAGCCGTTTAGCTTATCGGTAATATCATTTGGCAGCGTGTCGTCCCGGAGCTCGATGGTCGCGTATGAGATGCATTTTCGCGAATCGACTACATAAGGCTCGACGATCGCGCCGGTCGGGCACGCGTCAAGACACGCCGTGCATGTGCCGCAGTGATCTTCGACCGTCTCGGTGTCGTAGTCTAGTTCGACATCGAGCAGCAGTGAACCAATAAAAAACCACGACCCGAGTTCCGACGTGATCAGGTTTGTGTGTTTACCCAGCCAGCCGAGACCGGCGCGAACCGCCCACGCCTTGTCCATAAACGGAGCTGTGTCGACGCAGATTTTACCCGTAACGGTTGCGTTTTCCGCCCTTATCCAGTTGAGCAGCTCGCTCAACTTTTCTCGCAGCACATCGTGGTAATCATCGCCCCATGCGTAACGCGAGACTTTGCCTTTTGTTGAATCGTCTGCGTGTTTGTGATCGGTAAAATAATTCAGAGCGACGACGATTATGGATTTTGCTGCTGGAAACAGTAATGTCGGATCGCTGCGTTTGTCCGGCTCGCGAGCCATCCACGCCATCTCGCCGTGAAAATTTTTACTTAGCCACTCGTCGAGACGCCCGCGCTCGTGTGTCAGCGCCTCGGCCCGCACAATGCCGACCTTCGAAAAACCGATTTCGATGGCTTTGTGCTTAATTTTCTCCGCAAGCGAAGCCATAAAACGATTTTGCCACGAATGCACGAATAATGTAGTCCGTTCAACCTTTCGTGGCTAGCAAAAAAGCCGGACGGTCATAAACCATCCGGCTAAGTATCAAAAGATCAGTTCGTCTATTAAAAGCTAAGCTTCAATCCCAACTGAAACTGACGCGGATCAAACGCCGCAGTCGGCCGGCTGAAATAACGCCCATTTCCTGCACGTTGGCTGAACGCGTTAACCGCACCAAAAACCGGCGCCGCACTGGCCTCGTTAAAGCGGTTAAAGAGGTTAAAGCCTTGCGCGATCAGATCTAGACGAGCTCTCTCGCCAAATCTGATCGCTCTCGTTACACCCATATCGACACTCATGAAGCTGTGAGTGATGCCCATGTTCCGCCCGAGGCTTCCGGTCGAGAAAACCCCGTTCGAAATCAGCGGTGTTACACATCCGGGAGATCCGGGAACACAGAGTGATCCGTTCGAATTTACTGCGGGACGGTCTGTCTGGTTGGATTGATCGTTATTGGCGTCGACATTCGTGATTATATTAAATGGCCGACCGGATGAAACCTCGACGATCGGAGCAACTGTGAAGTCGGAAAAGAACTTTTGCAGTCCGCTGCCGTTTCGCCAGCTTGCCGGTGAATTCATCGCACCGCTGAATACGAAACGGTGACGCTGATCGAACAGCGAATCCGCTTTTTCAAGATCGAACCGGTTTACATTCTGTGGAATAAGCAACGTTTGCAGATCGGACGAATCGTCGATCGAGTGCGACCACGTATAACTTGCTAAGAACAAGAAATTATCCGAGTAGCGACGATTTAGCTCCAGTTTCATCGCGTTGTAACTTGAATTACCGTCCGACAGCTGAGCATTGATCGAGCCGAATGGTGAGATCACGCCCGGTGTTCGCAATGTTCCTCCGAGCTGCGAATCAAGGACTGCTTTTGTCACCGCCCCTCCTGACAGAGCCTGTGCCAGGAAGTAATTCGGAGCATTCGGACGGAAGAAGTTGGCGACTGCCGGGGCGATCACGCGCTGACCGTTTGTGGTATTTACCGAGATCATTCCCGGTATTACAGCGGCCCAGACGCCGGCACCACCGTTAGCGGTACACTGCGTCGGGTTGACAGTCGCAACCGCTTGGGTGTTTGGCGGCGGCGTGCCAAAGCATCGAACGTAATTCTGTATTTGTAGTGCCGTGTTCGGAGTATTCAAATCCGTCGGTCGCAGCAGATGACGTGCAAGGACGCGGATATATGATCCGGAGAGAACCATGTTCTTCGACAGTTGACGCTCGACCGTAAAATTGCCCTGCGTTGCATATGCAAATTCAAAGTCTTTTGACACCGGTAGCGTAAATGGCAATACTGCCCCGAACCCTGTGAACGTCTGATCATTAAATCGCTGACGCCCGAATTGGTAATTTGCTGACGCGGCAACGCCCGGTGTGATCGTCGCTCCGCAAATAGCCGGTGCCGAACCAACAACGCCGCATACTGTGCCGTGAAACACCTGTGTTGCATTAAAAAGTGCTGTTGGCAACGGGCTGCCTGGAGTCACAATTGATTGTTGCTGTTGAGCCGCATCGGCGATATCCGAGTTGAATCCGACTGCGAGCAGCGGATGATCGTAGTAAAGCCCAAATGAACCGCTAATCTTTGTCTTTTGATCACCGAAGACATCCCATGCAAAGCCGAGACGCGGCGCCCAGTTGTTCTTGTCACGCGGAAAGCCTTGCTGCACACCGACCGCGTTCTGTGCGGCCAAGATATCGTTTGCTGTTAAGTTGATGCCGGAGAGTGGGTCTCGGAACGGCACCGGAGCGATCTGCTGTGAGATCTCATAGTCGTAACGAACGCCGTAGTTGATCGTGAAATTCTTCCACGCTCGCCAAGAATCCTGTGCAAAAAACGCCATCGGTTTGTTGTTCAAACGGCTAACCGGATCGCCAAATCCCTGGACAAAATTTGCCGGCAAACCCAGTCCGTAACTTTGAACCGGTGTGAAGGCCGGCAGACCGGCGAACGCTGGATTCAAGTTGCTTGCTGCAAACTCGCCGAAATTAAAGAGGCCTGCAAAGTTCAGTTCAAATCTGGCTTCCGGAATTGCGACAAAATTAAAATCGCCGCCGAATTTAAATGTGTGATTTCCACGAACCCAGCTCAGATTATTGGCGAACTGGAACCGAGTCTCGTCACGATTGACCGGCGAGAAAAGTTCGCGACCGATGAATGCTGTATCGGCAATGTTATAAGCGACGGCGTCATTGTTCTGCGATCTAAAACTCGTTCTGCGCTTTCCGAACGTAAAGCGAAATTCGTTCGCCGTGTTTGCGTTTAATGTCGAGTTGAGTCCTGCGGAGAATGACGTGTCGATGAGTTTAGTAATACCTGTTCTCGAAAAATCGTTCTGACCTAGCGATTGGTTTTGCGACTCAACTTGAATACCGGTCAAATCACCCGTGTTGTAACCAAACCGCAACACTATCTGGTTGCTGTTGTTAATGTTTTGGTCAAAGCGGATCGAGGAAAAATTAGATCTGTCCGTGATCGGAAAGATTTTTTGCAGACCGTTCAGCGGCCTGAAAGCGATGTCGCTGACAGGAACCGGCGTGCCGGAAAGTAAAAATCGCGGCCCGATCGTGCCCGGTCCGATTGCCGTGATCGCAGGACATCCGCTTCCGTCGTTCGGGCTGGTGAGTGGGTTTGTTCCGGTCAACGCGGTCTGTCCGCCGCTCGATGCAAAAAATGCATATGCGCGTGCACCACAGATGTTGTTAACCGTGCCGGAGGCTACCAAAGTATTGATGATTGCGGCTTGTGCAGGTGTGAGATTGGTAAATGTTCGCGCAACAGGATTGAGCCCAGCGATTACCGGAATCGTCGCAGAAGCCGTGAGATCTCCGACAACGTTAGAAGTAAAGAAGCCCGACTCGTCACGCTGGCGACGCTCGAAAGCGAAAAAGAAAAACATTGTGTCTTTTACCAACGGGCCACCGAATGTGCCGCCGAATTGCGTTCGTCGGTAATCCGGTTTGTCTATCGGGGCGAACGCGTTTCTCGCCTGAATGTTCTTATCGCGGATATAGCCAAACACGTTTCCGTTAAAATTGTTCGTTCCGCGTTTTGTGACGACATTGATGACGCCGCCGGTCGCGCGGCCAAATTCGGCGTTGTATGAGTTTGTCGAGATTTGGTATTCCTGAACCGCCTCCTGGGAAACTGTCGAACGAGCGGCGTTGATCGAGTTGTCCGTGAAGTCCGCACCATCCACGTTAACCTGCGTCGAGCGGCCGCGTTGACCGCCGATATTCAGACCTGATGTTGGAGCCGGCCCAATTGGACGACCGTTGTCGCGACCGACCGTCGAAAGCGTTAACGCAAAACCCGTAGCGCTGCGTTCGTTGATTGGCAAACTCGCGATTCGCTGCTGGTCGATCGTGTTTGCAACCGAGCTTGATGAGGTTTCGACAAGCTGTACATCATCGCCCGAGACGTTGACCACGACATCGGCACCGCCAATTTCCATTTTGATCGTGAGATCTGCGGCCTGACCAACGGTAAGCTTTACACCCGCAATAACGACTTTCTTGAATGTCGCAGCCTCGGCCGTAATATTATATTCGCCCGGCGGCAAGCTGATAATCTGATAACTGCCGTCGGAGTTGCTCGTGACGGTGCGCGAAATGCCGGTTGCAGAATTCTTTGCGGTCACCGTTGCTCCTGCGACGACGGCGCCGTTCGGATCGGTGACGGTGCCGGACAGGTCGGCGGTTGCGACTTGAGACTGGCCGAGTGCCGAGGCGGCAAACAACAAGGATGTAAATACGGCTAGCAAAAACGTTGCTGCCTTGGCGGAAACGCGGGGCGAAAATACTCTCATTTTATTCTCCTTCAAACTTTTTTTAAGTGCGGTCGAAAATCTCCGGACAAGATATTTGACTTGTCGACATTTGGGGTAGAGTTAAAACTTCAAACAATAGCCCGACTGGATTTTTGACGTAAATGATTTGCTTTCAACTTTTTAACTCAAAAAAGGCATTTAAGCAAGCAAAAATGTGAGTTTTTTGTATTCAAGATCATAAAAATGCCACGAATGCACGAATAAGAACTCAAATATTGAATTAAATTATTCGTGTCCCGATACATCGGGATGGCTCTTGTCTTCTGTATTTTCACCCTCTGACGTGATATTTCTTTATTCACCAGCCATTTTATGAAGATCATTCCGCTATCGATCCCGACGCCGTTTTATGTCGGCGACGTCAATATTTATTTGATAAAGGAAGATCCGTTGACGTTGATAGACGTCGGCCCGAAGACTGACGAGGCAGCACGCATTTTGCGTGAGAAGTTAGCGGCTCACGGCGTTGCGTTCTCAGACGTGCGGCGGATTGTGCTCACGCACGCGCACGAAGATCACTGCGGTCTCGCAAAGCGCGTTCAGGACGAAGCGAAGGATGCGCAAATTTTTGTTCACGAGTGGGAAACCGGCCATCTGTTCGGCCGACTTGCCCAAGAGGCTCACCGCGCGCTCTTGCTGCGTTCAGGTGTGCCGGGATCGGTGTTCGACGAGATGCGAGGTCTTTATGAAGAGATCAGTTTGCTGACGGATTCGCTCGCCGAGAGCGATTACAAACCGCTCGTCGATGAAATGGAACTCGAATTCGAGAGCGGCTCGCTGCGTGTATTGCACACGCCCGGCCACACGCCCGGCTCGTGTTCATTTGTCCGCGAAGCGACGCGAACCCTGATCTGCGGCGACTGTGTTTTAAAACGAATAACGCCAAATCCGATCCTCTCGCCTGACCCGATCGATACGACAAATCGTTTTCGCTCGCTGTCTGAATATCTCGTTAGTTTAGCGCGAATTCGCTCGCTATCACCGACGCTCATTCATGGCGGGCACGGTGAACCTGTGACTGACTTTGAAGAGATCTTTCATCGCTACGTGCGAGCGATCGACGAGCGGCAAAAGCGCGTAATATCGATTGTTTCAACCGACGGCGTGACCGCATTCGACGTTTCACAAAGGTTATTTCCCGACGCTGCGAGCCACGATGTACACAGATTCTTAGCCATTTCCGAGTCGATCGCTCACCTCGATTATGCACATTCAGAAGGAAAGGTAGCTGTGGAACTTCAGGATGGAGTCGAGTATTATCGAAAAAA
>JANOGL010000460.1:0-5755 GCA_031405985.1 Acidobacteriota bacterium
GGCGGCGAGCCTTTCCTGCAAAAGGCTCACTGCCTCGGTCAATAAACGTCGGCCTTCGTCAGATTCAGGTGCGATCGTCTCGAGCGGGCTTTCCTCTGTGTGTGGAATGTTGGCATCCCCGTCCACGTAGGCCGCATACTCGCCCGAAACGATCGTCACCCGACGCTTAAATGCCGTGATTTCAACTCGTCTGTGTTTTTTCATTTTGAACTCCGTAAAGGCGGAAATCCCGATCTGGCGGGATTTCTGCCCGCACTCTGGAATTTCCACACCGGGTCATTCCGCTACCGGAATATCGGTGCTCAAACCGAATTGCTGAACTGATATTCCGCCCGTGCTTTGTTGAATCCACCACGTTCCATCTCGATAAATTGCAATGTCGGTTTTGCCGTCGCCGTCGTAATCGGCAGGAACCAGCTTATCGGCACTCAAGCCCCAATTGACGGAGTAGTAGGAATTGTCCGAACTTCGGAGAATCCACCAATCACCTGTCAGCGGGCGGAAAACAGCCATATCGTTGCGTCCGTCACCGTCGTAATCTCCGGGAACGATCTTGTCTCCGTTTGTGCCGAATTGCCGGACGCTGACGGTATTCGTTCCGCTTTCCATAACCCACCAGGTCCCGTCTGACGGACGGAAAATGCTGATGTCGGTCATCCCGTCGCCGTTGAAGTCTGCCGTCGAGCGATTAGTGCTGCACGGCGAGATTAAATACAAACTGCATCTCGTCGCCGAATACAAATCGCTGCCGCCGAAACCGCCCGCCCTGTCTGAATGGAAATAAAGAATCGAACCGTCGGGCGACATCTGCGGGTATCTTTCGTTAGACAAAGTATTTATTCGGGCGGCAAGCGTGGGCGTTCCCCAAGGCGAAGAAATGGAAGTGCGGGTGGAGACCCAGATGTCGAATGCCGGATTGTTCAATCCTCCGGGACGCGACGAAGCGATATAAATTTCCAAACCGTCACGGCGGATTGCCGCGCCGAAATGAAAGCCCGGTCCGTTTAATTCACCAATCAGCGTGGGAGCGTTAAATGTGCCGTCCGCGATTCGCGTGCTTTGATGAAACCGCCCGTTTGTCCCGCCCACAAGCGGTTTGCTGAAAATAAGTGTGCCTGCGCCGGTGGTCGGGTCTTCAAAATAGGTCGCGCTAAACTCATCGGAAGTGCTGTTGATGACCGGACCGAGATTGACGGGCGTATTCCAGCCGAAATCGTTGTTCGGGTCTGTCCTCGTGGAAGTGTAAAGGTCTATGCCGCCTAAACTATCCGCACGACGGCTTCCTAAAAACATCGTTTTCCCGTCGACCGAAAAGCACGCTACGCCGTCAAAATCGCTGGCGTTGACCGTCGCGCCCAAGTTTTGCGGTGCGCCCCAAGCCGACGAGAGCCTAGCGCGTTGCGAAACCCAAATGTCCGATCCGCCCTGCCCGCCTGTGCGGTCGCTCGTAAAATAAAGACTCAAACCGTTCGGCGACATCACCGGAGTTTCGTCATTGTTCGCCGAGTTAAGCGTCGCGCCCATATTTTGCACCGCGCTAAAGTTTTGCGAATACGCGCTTGTCGCCATCATCGCCAGAGCGATCAATGCCGACAGCATCGTTAATGTAATTTTGTTTTTCATAATTTTTCTCCTGAAGTTTTTCCGTTTGAGGATTACCTCTTTCGGTAACTCGCACCTTAACGCCCGAAGCAAGCGCAAGTAACGATAAACTTGCGAAAAAACTGCTAAACTTTTGATAAAATTGACGGAATTGGATTTTGGCGTTATGATGCAAGGCTGACGACCACTAAACGAGCAGTCGCCAACCGCGCACGGTTGGACCTATCAGCATGAGACGGAAATCCGCGTCGCCTTTTTCCAGCCGTTTTTAGAGTTTAGAGTTACGGCTTCAGCCGTTAACGCCTTTCACGCCTCAAGTCGTAACTCTGAACAATGAGGCTTAAAATGCAAAAGCCGGTTCATCAGATTTATTCTTTCGACGAATTCACTTTGGATTTGACTCGCGGCTCATTGCTACGCGGCGCGGAAGAAATCAAACTGCGGCCGAAATCTTTTGAAGTCCTCAAATATCTGGCGGAAAATGGCGGACGGCTGATTAGCAAGGACGAACTTATCGAAACCGTCTGGCAAGGAATGGCTGTTTCGGACGGTTCGCTCGTCCAATGTTTAATAGAAATTCGTCAGGCTTTAGACGACAAATCGCAAGAAATCATCAGAACCGTCCCGCGCCGCGGTTACATATTCGAGAAAGAGGTCAGCGACAACGGCGCGGCAACAATTTACACGGAAGAAACGGCAGGCGTTCATCTCGTAATCGAGGAAACCGAAGAAACGAATGGACACGGCGAAGGGACTAGTCAGCAGCAGCAATTGGCAGTCGGCAGAAGATCACTGATCGGCACAGTCAAACGGCATAAGTTCGTGACGGCATTGGCTCTCACTGCACTCCTAGTCACCGCAAGCGGCATCGCTTACGGAGTGTTCGTGTTTCTCCGCCGACCAGCAGGACCGCCTTTCAAATCCGTCAGCATCAAACAGGTAACCACTGACGGTAAATCCGGAGCCGCGGTCATCTCGCCCAACGGCAACTACGTCGCTTTTGAGAATCAGGACAGCCTTTGGGTCAGACAAGTCGCCGCCGTCAATCCCACTCAAATTGCTCCGCCAAACAAGAAAGGATACGGAAGAAAAGTTTTTTCGCCCGACAGCAATTTTATTTATTATCAACAGTCGGATGTGCTGTATCAGATTCCGGTGCTGGGCGGAACGCCGCGAAAGATTCTGGAAGACGTGAAAAGCGCGGCTGCGTTTTCGCCCGACGGCAAGCGTTTGGCTTTTGTGCGCGGCGGAGAAGGCGAGCAGAAATTGATACTTGCCAACGCGGACGGCTCCGGCGAAGAACAAACGCTTGCCGTTCGCAAACTTCCTGAGTTTTTCATATTACCCGTTTTGGGAAACACCGGTCCGGCGTGGTCGCCCGATGGGACGATAATTGTCTGTCCCGGCGGCGACGGAGGAGGATTTGGAGAGTCTTATCCGGTGGCGGTGAGCGTCGCCGACGGAACACAAAAGCCGATAACCAAAAAGCATTGGAATGCGATACTCCAAATGGCGTGGCTCGCCGACGGCAGCGGCTTTTTGATGAACGCGAAGGACAACGGAACTGATGCGACGCGGCAGATTTGGCATGTTTCATATCCGAACGGCGTGCCGCAGAGAATTTATAATGATGATAACGAATACGACACGCTGAGTCTGTCGGCAAATTCCGATAAACTCGTCAGCGTGCGGCGCGAAGTGCGCTCAAATATTTGGGTAATCGAGTTTCAAGACGACCCGACCAACGTCAAACAAATAACTTTCGGAACGGGACAAGACGGTTATTGGGGACTGGACACGACACCCGACGGCAAAGTTGTTTATGACTCAAGGGCTGGCGGCGAGCGTGATTTGTGGATAATGGACGCGGACGGCGGCAATCAAAGACAATTGACGAATGACGCGCTGATGGAGGCTTTTGCCAGAATTTCGCCCGATGGTCGCCAGATTGTTTTTCATCTCGGCGGGAAAGGTTTATGGAAGATGGATCTGGACGGCACGAACCGCAAGCAATTAACCGACGGCGGAATGTTTCCGACCTATTCGCCTGACGGAAATTGGATTCTTTATACCAAGCCCAAAGATAAATGGTCAATGTGGAAAATATCCTCAGACGGCGGCGACCCAGTGCGATTGACCGACCATCCGGCGTATCATCCGGCAATTTCGCCCGACGGAAAATGGATTGCTTATAAGACGAATAATTTCAGCCGGGAACCGGTTTTGAGAATAATCCCGTTCGACGGCGGCGAACCGTTCAAGGAATTTGCGATAAACGGCAATCCGACGTGGGGGCATATTGAATGGACTCCCGACAGCAAAGCCATCACCGACAAGAGGCAAATTAACGAGGCAGCACAGATCGTTAGCCAACCGCTCGACGGCGGCGAGCCAAAGGTTTTAGTTTCCCTCAAAACCGACTCCGAAAGCATCCGAGGGTTTGCATGGTCACGCGACGGTAAACAACTCTTTTTCGCCTCGGGACCGGTGAACAGCAATGTCGTGATGTTTGATTTAGTTCGTTAAAGCGCTCCAGTCAACTAATCAAGTTTATGTCAATGCAAAAACTATCAAGATCCATTTTTATTTTACTCATATTCGCGTTTCCGTCTGCGGCGCAGCAAGCCGCGAAACAAACGGCGGCGGGAAAACTTGTCGAAATCAAAATCCCCACGCCATCGCTCAAGGGAAATATTTTTCGCGATGTAACCGAGCGGGACGTTTCCGTCTATCTGCCGCCGGGTTACGATGCCGCGCCGACAAAACTCTATCCGGTCATTTATCTGCTGCACGGTTACGGACGCACTAATAAAATTTGGACAACCGATACGGGATTCAATTTTCCGCCGATTTTGGATGCCTTGATTAACGGCGGCAAAGCGCGTGAAATGATTGTCGTCGCGCCAAACGCGAACAATCGTTTTGGCGGTAGTTTCTATCTTAACTCGCCGGTCACGGGCAATTGGGAAGATTACATTTTTCGTGATGTGGTGGCTTACGTTGATACCAACTACCGGACGCTGGCGCGTGCTTCGAGTCGCGGCATCGCCGGGAGTGACATGGGCGGGTTCGGCGCGGTTTCTATCGGAATGAAGCACACCGACGTTTTCAGCGCGATTTATGCCATGAGTCCGTGTTGTCTGGGAATGGAGGGAGAATTTCTCGAACCGCATCCGGCTTGGATGCGAGTGTTGAGAATTACAAAAGAAGAGTTTCACAAATTACCCCAAACGCCCGACAATGTTTACACATTTATTTTTGTGGGATTGTCCGCCGCGTTTGCCCCAAACTCGGAAAACAAGCTGTTTTACAGTGATTTTTTATACCGCGAACAAGACGGAAAGCTCGTGCGGAACGAAGCGGTCGCCGCCAAATGGAAAGCGAAAATGCCGCTTTACATGGTTGACGAATATAAATCGAATCTTCTCTCGCTGCGCGGCATATTTTTGGATTACGGACAAAACGAGCAGTTTCCGCACATCCGTATCGCTACGGCGCTGTTCTCAACATCGCTGGCGGAACGCGGCATCCCGCACACCTTCGAGATTTACGCCGGCGGCGATCATCGCAATAAGATCAAAGAGCGGCTGGAAACACGCGTATTCCGGTTTTTCTCCGAACGATTGGATTTTTCGGAAAGGTAGAGAAGGTCATGAAGATACTGAGATCAAATTTGCTATGCGCCTGCCTGATTGCGGTTGCCTCCAATCTCTTCGTTTGCGCGCAAACAACCGGCTCAATCGCGGGTTGGATCATCATGGTACTTGGAGGCGGACTTTCAGCGTTTTCTAACATGGCGCCGATGCAGTAGAGACTTGGATTCAGCCGAATCAAAAACAAATTGGCGCGTGGGCCTTTGGGCTTACGCGCCGATTGTTTTATGGCTCGTCGTAATTTTCTTTCTCTCAAGCCCGGCCGGAACGATGACAGAAACTTCTCGCATTATCGGCCCGCTGCTGCAATTCTTTTTCCCCGACATGCCTTATGAAATGCGTCAGGTCATCCACGGTTACGTTCGTAAGATCGCACATTTTACGGAGTATGCGATCTTAGCGTTTCTTGCGCTGAGAGCGTTGTCGATGTCAGCGTCCAGCGTGTTGCTGAAGTGGCGATATGTCTTGGCGTTTGTTTTTGTTGCCGTGATCGCGTCGGT
>JANOGL010000473.1:0-7756 GCA_031405985.1 Acidobacteriota bacterium
CCGCGACGAAGCGTTCGATGAGTGCGTTGCGACAGGACGTATTCGGCAAATCTTCGACCATATGACCGCCGAAGGAAGAAGCGCGCAGTTACAGGGCAAGATCGCTGATGTAGAAAGCTGGGCCGAAGATGCCCTTGAGCAGTGTGCTATCTACGACCTCAAATTCATCTCCACGACGAAAGCCGGACCGGCCCAACTCGGAGTCGAGATCGTCCGAGACGGGCTGATAACGATCAAATATGATCGCTCGGCAGGCTCGGTCCAGCAAGCTATGGAACCAGGAAAGCTGGGTGACTTCTTTCACGGCGAAACAGAGGGCGATGCGAATCCGTCTTTTTCTATCAAATGCCCGCAGATACCACTCGCTCAGGTCTCCTGTCAACCGACGGCTAATCCGCCGGTACGCGCACGATTAGATCTTATGGACCTCCGCCATCGCGAGTTTCGTTTCAATGACGGCGTGCCTACTGTCGTCGGGGAACAGGGCGCAGACGAATTTAAGCTCGAACTCTCCGACGGCATATTTGAGTTCCTTGGCGTTATCAAAGTCCCGTATGGCGACGACGTGAAGATGCCGTTCCCGAAGTTCGGCGCCTCCTTCTACATTGCTCACAAAAAGGATCAGACAGGAGAAGGAGCCGCGGCGGGAGAGGGTACCGCCGTCAAGATCGATCGAAAAACTCGCGGCGTTTATCCAGTGATCTTTCAGTTTACGTACGCCGACCAGAACAGGGTCGGCGATGCTGAGGCTTCCGATTCGACGGAGTTCAAGCTGATTCACAAACCCAAGCCGAAACCGTACCCAGCCCGGCCGGATCGAAAACCGCTCAAACCGCGGCCGGGTGAGTGAACGCGAAACAACACATGCTTTGGAAACTAACTGGAGGAATTTTTATGTCGATATATTTTGCTAAACGCCGCTTGGCAGTATTTCTTGCTGTATTTTCGCTTTTGCTTTTTTCCGCGGAAATCAGCGCCCAGGTTGAAAAACACGTCGTCTTTGCAAAAGGGAAATACTCCGCTACGTACCGAGGCAAATTGCCGCGCGAGTACACCTACTACGACGCATATTTTTTTCGTGCCAGGCGCGGCCAGACATTGTCGTTCAAGCTGACGACGACCGATCCGAACGCATGGGTTACCGTTTACGAAACACAAAATGAGATCGCGCCTGACGAGGATATTATCCCTGAAAGCATACAGTATCCGCGCAGCTGGTCGGGAAAGCTGTCGGTCACGAGTGAATACAGCGTTCAGGTCTATGGTGTTCGTCGCGACGGCGGGCCATCTAAACGTTCACCGTACACGATCGAGATAATGATCCGTTAATATAGGAATATGAGAAACAAGATAACTGGAGCATTGGTTGGCTTGGTGTTGATAATTTCAACACTCTGCGCCCCGGCCACTTTCGGACAAGTGAAATTCGTCGATCTCCCGAACGGGAAAAAGGTCGTTTTGAAAGGCCAATTGCGCGCGGGCGGACAGCGGTTTTACGTCTTTAAAGCCAGGGCCGGCCAAACTTTGACGGCACGGCTGATCTCGCCCAATCGACGGGCTGTTTTTAGCGTCGATGTTGTATATAACATCGACGAACCGATCGTCAGCGACATGATCGTGGAAGGAAAAAGATCCTGGTCCGGGCCTCTGCCGGACGAAAACAGCGATCAATTCGGCATCGGGGTAACGACGCCTTCCGGCCCAGCCGCATACAGGCTCGAGATCACGCTTCGATAGGCATAAGCAAGACAATGGATGAAACATAAAATTATATTGGAGGTAATCGATCAATGAAAAAGCATTCTATTTTGTTATCTCCCCTTTTTTTTTGCTGGCCTCGGCGACGGTGAACGCGCAATGGACCAGCTCGTACACGGGCGCCTGGAGCACTACATGGAACAACCCAACGTCTTCGCTCGCGAGTGTGATGATCCAGGGTTACATGAACAAAAAGATGTTGGAGCAGTCGGTCGCGAACCAGCGGGCGGGAAAGCGAGGGAGCTCGGGAGCCGCGGTCGGCAATTCTACGTCCACCTCGGCTAGCCCGCAGAGGGCGGCGCCGGCCCCCAGCTATTCGATGCTCCGCTTTAAACCGGTCGCGAACTCGGGTGTTGCGAAGCAGACCGCTGACGCCCTAAGCAAGGATCCCAAGGAACGGGCGGAGCTCCTTGGAATTTTTCAAGAGATAAAGAAATCCTACGATGCTGAGGCCGCAAAAGGCGGAACATCAAATAATATCGCCGCCGCCCTGACATTTTTCATGGCAACAACTTCGATGGTGTATCACCAGACCGACGAACCCGCCGAGAGTGTAACGGACGCGCTGCTCGAGATCATGCAGCAGGAGATGTCCACGAAGCCGGAGTTCAGGTCGATGACCGCCCTCGAAAAGCAGAAGATGCACGACTGGCTCGTGATCTCCGGCGGCTTTGTGTTGGCAGGTTATCTCGACGCGGTAAAAACGAACGACGCGAAACAGCTCGCGGACTACAAGGACCTGGCAAACGAGTTCTTCAAGCTCGTCTTTGGAACCGGCGCCGAGAAGTTCAACCTTGCAGCGGTTGAAGCAACGCCCGGCGGTTGAATGTCCGGCGACTCAGATAGTGGCAATTTGCGGCAATGAGGCCGACGGAGCGTTCGACTCGATCTGCGTCGGTCCCGCCATTAAAATCAGTGCAGAATGAAAAATGCACAATGCAGAATTTAAGATTCCGCATTGTGCATTTTGCTTTGTAAATTAATTTATCCTTTTCTTAATTCTGTCAGAACTTGCTTTGCGACTGCTTTCAGCGTATCAAAGACGCCCGTGCCGTTTGTTGCAACGGCCTCGAAAACCGGCTCGCCCTTTCTCGCGAGTTCCGAGGAAAGTTCGTCGATCGGAGTGACATTTGGCAGGTCGCGTTTGTTAAGCTGCAGCACATATGGAATTTCGGCAAGATTGTAGCCTTGAGTTGTTAAGTTTTCCTCGAGGTTATAGAGCGACTCGATGTTGGCGTCCATGCGGTCTTCCTGGCTGTCAGCGACGAAGACGACGCCGTCAACGCCTTTCAAAATCAATTTACGCGAGGCGTCGTAATAAACCTGTCCAGGCACGGTGTAAAGGTGAAATCGCGTTTTGAAGCCGCGCACCGTGCCGAGTTCGAGCGGCATGAAGTCGAAGAATAGCGTGCGGTCCGTCTCGGTTGCGAGCGAAATGAGTTTGCCCTTCGCTTGCGGAGCTGTTGAGTCGTAGATGTACTGCAGATTCGTCGTCTTGCCGCACAATCCCGGCCCATAATAAACGATCTTGCAATTGATCTCACGCGATGCGTAATTGATAAAAGTCATAAGATAGTAACTGGTGACAAGTGACAGGTTACAGGAAAGAACCTGATTGTCACGCTGTTTTGTTTTTCAAATGTTTCGATAAACCTACAAGCATGCGGCCGATAGAATCGGCTTGTGACTTAAGTTCTGTGTATTCAGCTTCGGACAAGAAACCCAACCGATTGCTAATTAGTAATTCTGTTTCAACTTCACTGCACGAACCCTGAGCAATAGCCATAAAGTGAATAAATTCTTTGTCAGACTGACGCGCCGCACCTTCGGCGATATTAGCAGGTATCGAAACCGAAGCTCGGCGGATTTGCGATGTCAGTCCAAATCGCTCATCCGTTGGGAAATGTTTTGTTTTCTCATAAATCATCACAACAAAATCGACTGCCTTTTGCCAAACCTCAAGATTTTCATGCGGCCTCATTCCAGTTACCTGTCACCTGTTTCTTGTCACTAGCGTTAGCTAAAAAGACTATCGATGTCTTCGTCGGTGATCTCCGAGAAAAACGAATTGTTGTTGAGCTTGTAGCTTGCAGACTGGCTCACGGCTTCGTCGAGAATCGCGGAAACGTCAAAGCTGCCGCGTTTTGTTCGCAGCTTGACGAGGCTCAGCGTCGAGCGCTCGTTGAATACGACAACGAGTAAGCTGCGTCCGATGACGCTAATGAATATGCTTTCGCGTTCGCCCTCGTGAAAGACGGACGGGAACACGTCTTCGCCGATGAGCTTCGCCATCGAGCTGGTCGCAGCGACATTGCCGGCGGCGAGCGTCGAAAAGCTCGTCGTGTCCATATCGCCGATGTCCCCGTGAAACGCGATCGGCTGTCCGTCGCGATCAACTAAAAACACGACGCGCGCCGCGCATTCTACACAGACCCGTTCAAGCACGGTCTTTAGTCTGTGAAACTGTTGTTCTTGTAAAATAAAAGGCGTTTCTGCCATTTGAATCTCGTGAGGGTTTCAACTGACGGATTTGTCAGTCTTAATTGCTGAATTGTATAGGCTTTGCGGACGGAATGCCAGAAAGCAGCCGCAAAAACAAATCTAGCACACGAAACCGAATATCTACAAGCTTTTTTTGGCCGCCGTTATGTCAACTGAAGAAGATATTTCATTGCTCGCCATTAGGTTCAAGTGTTAAACTTAGCCGTCGGTTTGGTTCGCGCCCGAACGGCCAATTCCTTTAAAATTATAACTGCAGATAAGGTTGTTCGATATCGAACAGCTCGGACTGAATGAAACATCATCTATTTAGTGACAGCTCGACCGGTTTGAATTTCGTCGCGATCGGCGGAGGTAATGGTTTGGCTACGCTTTTGTCGGGACTGAAAAGATTCGTCCACGCTAGCGCATCGGAGCCCGTTTGGCTGCAGAATTTATCGGCGATCGTTGCCGTGACCGACGACGGTGGAAGTTCAGGGCGGCTTCGTGACGAGTTGCAGATGTTGCCGCCGGGCGACATTCGCAACTGTATGGTCGCGCTCAGCGAAGACTCGCAGCTGCTGTCAAACCTGTTCCGACACCGCTTTCGCGGTGAAGGCGACCTAGGTGGTCACAGCTTTGGCAATATTTTTCTCGCGGCGATGACCGAACTAACAGGTGATTTTGCCGAGGCCGTAAGGCTCTCGAGCGAGATAATTGCGAGCAAGGGCCACATCTATCCGGCGACGGTATCCGACGTTCGGCTCGCGGCAAGACTCGCCGACGGCAGCGTTGTTCGCGGCGAAACAAATATTTCAAAAACCTGCGGGCGGATTGAGCGGCTTTATCTCGAACCGGCGGACTGTAAGCCGATGCCCGACGCTCTAAAAGCAATCGAGGCGGCGAACGTGATCACGATCGGCCCGGGCTCACTGTTTACAAGTTTGCTGCCGCCTATCCTTGTCGACGGGGTAGCGGACGCGATAGCTGCGTCGAACGCGACGAAGATCTTTGTTTGCAATCTCATGACGCAGCCCGGCGAGACCGACGGCTTTTCGGCGCTACATCACCTTGAGATCTTTCGCGAATACGCACCGCAGATCGGATTCGATTATTTAATCGTCAACAGCAAACCGATTACGCCCGCTCAGCAAGCTAAATACACCGGCGAAGGCGCGGAGCAGATCGGCGTTCACGGTTCGATCACACCGGCGACTATTCATGAAGCCGAGATCGTTTATGGTAATCTGTTGGAGGACGGCGAAAAGGTGCGTCATCGTCCGGAAAAACTAGCTCAAGTCCTTTTATTATGTGCTCTGCAGCCACGTGAGAAAGTGGTCATGAGTGTTTAGAATTTATTAAAACAGGATGGACAGGATGAGCAGGGTTGTTTATTAATTATGAGCGTGGCTTGAGTTGGTGTAGTAGCTTTGCAACCTATCTTTATCCTGTCCATCCTGTTTGAATTTAATCGTGAAACCTGATCTCGATATTTTGATAATGGCCGCCGGTCTGGGCACCCGAATGAAGTCGAACCTTGCGAAGGTTCTGCATCAGCTCGACGGCCGGCCGCTCGTAAATCACGTTGTCGAGACCGCGATGAAACTGAGCCCACGCGAAGTTTGCGTGGTCGTTGGTCATCAGGCCGACGATGTCAAAGGGGCGGTTTTGAATGAATTCGATGCGGCGAAAGTTACTTTTGCGATACAGGAAAAACAGCTCGGCACCGGCGACGCGGTGAACGCGGCGCGCTCGCAGTTTGAGAATTCAGACTCAACGCTGATCGTTCTCTCCGGCGATGTGCCGATGATAACGAGCGACACATTGTTTGCGTTGGTAAAGGCGCATTCTGATGCAGCTTGTACGGTGTTGAGCGTCAAGTTAAAAGATCCGACGGGTTACGGTCGCGTTGTCCGCGACGAAAACAGCTCGTTCGCTTCGATAGTGGAGCAAAAAGACGCGAGCGACGAAGAAAAACAGATCGACGAAATAAATTCCGGCATCTATTGTTTCGATAGCAAAAAACTATACGCTGCGCTCGCGCAGGTCAAAAACGACAACGCTCAGGGCGAATATTATCTGACCGACGTGCCGCGAATTTTGCGTGAACAGGGCGACAAGGTTGCGATCGTTTTGTGCGACAACCGACGCGAGGTCGAAGGCGTCAACGATCGCCGGCAGCTTGCTGCGATGGAAAAAGTTATTCGTAAACGAACGATCGAGCGGCTGATGCTCGATAGCGGCGTGACGTTTATTGATCCAAAATCCGTTTATGTCAGTTCACGCGCGCAGATCGGTCGCGACACCGTGATCTATCCGAATGTCACAATCGAAGGCAATAGCGTTATCGGGGAAAACTGTGTGATCCGAGCAGGAACTCGCATCAAAGAATCGAAAGTGGGGAAGCGAGTCGAGATTCGTGACAATTGTCTGATCCGCGATTCCGAAATTGGAGACGAATGTACCGTCGGCCCGATGGCGCATCTTCGTGGTAATGCGGTAATGGCTGATACATCAAAGGTCGGTAACTTCGTCGAACTAAAGAAAACAAACCTCGGTAAAAATTCTAAAGCGAATCATCTGACCTATCTCGGCGACGCAACCATCGGCGAAAATTCAAACATCGGTGCGGGGACGATCACCTGCAACTTCGACGGCGTAAACAAACACGAAACTCACATCGGCGACAACGTAAAGATCGGCTCCGACACAATGCTTGTCGCCCCGATAACCGTCGGCGACGGCGCCGCGACAGGCGCAGGAAGTGTAGTGACAAAGGATGTGGAACCAGGTGAGATGGTGTTTGGAGTGCCAGCGAAGGCGAAGGCTTCGAAAGTCGACTAAACAAAGGTGGAACGGATGAAGAGTGTGAATGTAGTATTTTCGGCCGCAGTTCTAGCGTTCGCGTTGTATGTATCAGGGCAAACTTGTGATGAGTTGAAAGGGTTTATTGATAAGACGTATGGATTCAAACCGTCGAAATTGACTGCCGAACAGATCGACGCAAAGTCAGCTGAACTGGACAGGGTCTGGAATATGGTCGGTAAGAACACGAAAGTGCTTTTGCCTTGCCTGCGTGCCGAAATTGAGCAACGCAAAGATGATTCGTTCTTTCGCTTTAATGCAAGTAACTTGCTCTACAAGCACGATCATTCGGTCGAAACTAAAAAACTGATGATCGATACCTATTCGGGTGCTGACTTGGCGGACATCAACCTTCGTTACTGGCTTGCTTTCATGGCAGAGTTCGGAGAAGAGGGGCTTGACGTCACGAAAGCAGGAGAAGCTTGGATTCGATTTCCCAAACCTATTTATTATCTGCCACAACACGGTACGCGTCCAATTGACAAGGGCGTGGGAGCATTGGCGATCTTTGGAAGCATGCGGCTCCCAACCTCATCCAAATCGTGGAAAGCGAAGGTGACGTTGGCCCAGCCTTCCCGAACCAAGGTTCGATGTGAACCGGACTGACGCTTCACAACCCAGCCAATCCTCAGCAGTGCCGCCAGCACGCGAGATG
>JANOGL010000502.1:0-2980 GCA_031405985.1 Acidobacteriota bacterium
GCTTTCGCTGATGGCGGTGTTCGTTCCGATTGGCTTTATGCAGGGCATCGTCGGCAGATTTATGTCGTCGTTCGGGCTAACGGCGTCGTTCGCGGTCGCGGTTTCGCTGATCGTTTCGTTCACGCTGACGCCGATGCTCGCTGCGAGACTTATCAAGAAGAAAGTTCAAGGTTCAAAGTTAAGAGTTCAAAGTGAAAACGCCGACGTGGCGAATCAACCCGAGCAATCGAAAACTTTGAACTTTGAACATGAAACTTTGAACTCATCTGACTCAAAATACACCGGCTGGTTTCGCGCAGTCGACGGCGTTTACGCGTGGCTGCTGCACTTTTCGATGGGGCACCGCTGGGTGATCGTCACGCTTTGTGCTCTTGTCTTTTTGAGCATTGTGCCGCTGTTTATGTTCGTCGGAAAAAACTTTTTGCCGGTCGATGACCAATCGCAATTCGAGATCTCGGTTCGTGCGCCCGAGGGTTCGAGTCTCGGACAAACGTCGCAGATCTTTGAGCAGATCGCGTCCGAGATTCGCAAGATTCGCGGCGTAACCGACACGCTCGCAACGGTCGGCGGCGGCCAGCAGCAAGTCGTCAACGCCGGTACGATTTACGTCAAATTGTCCGACATAAAGACGCGCCCAAAATCGCAAGAGCTAATGATGGATGATGCGCGTGAGCTGCTAAAACAGTTTCCACCTGAGCTGCGAACCGGCGTTCAGCAGGTGCAGGCGTTCTCTGGCGGCGGTTTTCGTAACGCGAACGTACAGTTCCTGATTGCCGGACCTGACATTGCAAAGTTAACGGAATACTCGGAAAAGATCGCCGCAAAAATGAAGACGGTTCCCGACGCCGTCGATGTCGATTCGACACTCATCGGCGGCAAGCCCGAGGTGCAGCTCGAAGTCGATCGTGACACGGCGGCCGATCTCGGCGTTCGTGTCGGCGATGTTTCGCAGGCGCTCAACACTCTGATCGCGGGCCAGCAAGCTACGACATTCAACCAGGGAACCGACCAATACGAAGTGCGAGTTCGCGCGATCAATACATATCGCACGAGTATCGAGGGATTAAAACGCGTGATCGTACCATCTACAAAACTCGGTTGGGTGACGCTGGAGCGTGTCGTAAAAGCAAAGAGCGGCACCGGCCCGACCGCCATCGACCGCACAAATCGCCAACGCCAAGTCACGCTGCTCGCCAACACTCGTCCCGGCGGTTCGGCCGCGAGCATTACGGCCACGATCGACAGTTTCGTCAAGGAGCTAAATTTACCAACGGGTTATCGCACGAGTTACGTCGGCCAGTCGAAGGAGATGGGCAAGGCTGGATTTTATTTTCTGCTCGCGTTCGCGCTGTCATTCATCTTTATGTACATCGTGCTCGCCGCGCAATTCGAGTCGTTCATTCACCCGGTGACGATCTTGCTGACGCTGCCGCTGTCGGTTCCGTTTGGAATTTTGAGTCTGCTCGTCGCGGGACAAACCGTGAATATCTTTTCCGGTCTCGGCCTGCTGTTGCTCTTCGGCGTCGTAAAGAAAAACGCCATCTTGCAGATCGATCATACGAACACGCTGCGATCACGCGGAATGTCGCGTTACGACGCGATCATCCAGGCAAATCGCGACCGTCTGCGCCCCATCCTTATGACTACGATCGCTCTCGTCGCCGGAATGATCCCGCTCGTCGTAGGCTCGGGTGCCGGCGCGGGGACAAACCGGTCGATCGGCACGCTCGTTGTCGGCGGACAAACTTTGTGTCTGCTGCTCACACTGCTGGCCGTGCCGGTCTTTTATTCGATATTCGACGATCTCGCCGAGCTGCGTTTGTTCAGATACGTCAACCGTTTTGCGACCTCGCTCTTTGGCGGTTTAAAGCGACGCGTGGCAACGGCGGCAAATTCAATATTCAGTAAACAATAATCGCGTTTTATATGTTTCGCATTTTTTCTATCATCGCTCTCACTGTGTTCGCTATGGCGGCAGGCACATTTTCGCAAACGCCGACACCTTCGCCAGAAAACGTGCCGGGCGTGCCTGAGATCGCGCCGAACTACAGATCCGACGACCGCGGCCTGCCCGAATTAACGCGCGTCGGCGTCGATGTAACGCAGCAAAAAGCACTGACTTTGAATGACGCGATAACGCTTGCACTCGAAAACAATCGCGACATCGAGGTCACGCGAAAGACGGCGACGATCGCCGAGTTCGATCTCCGAGCGGCACGCGCGTTTTATCAGCCGCGCCTTTCGGGACAGGCCTTTTACGACCGCTCGACGACGCCGAACGTCAGCATCTTCAGCAGCAATCAAAAGACGACAGTCGGCACGCTGCTCGGTAACGTCGCGCTTAATGCGCCGCTGACGAGCAACGGAACCGTGCTGTCCGGCGGATTTAACAACCAACGCGTGACGACCGATAATCCGATCTCGATTTTGAGTCCGCAACTGAATTCGAGTCTCAGCTTTTCTGTGACGCAGCCGCTATTTCGCGGTCGACGGATCGACCAACCGCGTCGCTCGATCGAGATCGCAAAGAAAAATATCGAGCTTACCGAAACACAATTTCGTCAGCGAACAATCGAAACTGTTGCGACTGTCGAGAAAGCTTATTGGGATCTGACATACGCGTTGCGCAATTTACAGGTCCAGCGTGACGCTGTTCGCGACGCTCGGCGGCAGCTCGAACACAATCGCCGTCTTGTCAACGAAGGCCAACTCGCCCCGATCGACATCGTCGCGGGCGAGACGCAAGTTGCAAATTTTGAGCAGTCGGTTTACGACGCGCTCAACACGGTCAACACGGTCGAGAACGTTTTAAAAAATCTGATCTCGCCAAATCGCTCCAACGAAATTTGGAACGTCGCGCTCATGCCGGTCGAACCGGTCGAGGTCGCGATCCCGAATTCGACATTGGGCGAAGCCGTCGAACTTGCGCTCGACAATCGCCCCGAGCTTGAACTCAACAAAAAGCAAAAAGACATCAACT
>JANOGL010000009.1:0-3157 GCA_031405985.1 Acidobacteriota bacterium
CATCTCGCCATAGAGTTTTACGTCCTGGATGACTTCGCGGCGATAAGCCTTGAGCGAACAGCCGTAGTCGTGCAGCGGCACGCCGCCGATCCACGAGATGATCCGGTTAGCGATCTGTGACGGAATTTTGCGGCTTATTAATTTATCTTGTCGATTTTTTCGCCAGCCCGAGACGACATCGTAGCCTTCGTCGAGCTTGTCGAGCAGCCGCGCGATGTCCGCCGGATCGTTTTGCAGATCGGCGTCCATCGGGATCAGTATTTCGCCCTTCGCGGCGTCAATTCCGGCGCTCATCGCAGCGGTCTGGCCGTAATTTCGCCGCAAACTTATCACGCGAACTCGGTTGTCATCGGCAGCGATCTCTTTCAAAATCTCGAGGCTTTTATCCGTCGAACCGTCATCGACATAGATCACCTCAGCCGTTTTGCCAAGCGCATCGAGCGCAGCAGCGATCTTCGCATGCATCGGCCTTAAGTTTTCTTCCTCGTCCAGCACGGGCAGAAAGAGCGAAAGCTCAGGCGCGGCGTCGGTTGTTGTATTTTCCTTCGAATCCATTTTCGTGAATAGCGGCAAGGTTAATAATTTAGACCTTTCCACCGCGAAAATACAGTTTCCCTTTGCGGTTTAGCCACCGAGAACACAGAGATTTAAGGCAAAAGTAAAAAACAAAAGGCAGAAATGGCAGAGTTTGTCATTCGACTTTTCTCTTCTTTCTCTGTGTTCTCTGTGGCTTATTGTGGTAAAAAGCAACTTATATGATCGACAGAAGAAAATTTTTGCAGTTGCCGTTAGTTGGCGTTCCGGCGATGTTTGTCGAGCGCCACGTTGCTCAAACACGTGAAGCGACGTCGTCGCTAAAGGTCAAAACACCCGTGGTCGTCTCTACATGGGACAGCGGAATTACGGCGAATAACGCAGCGTGGCCCATTCTGCAAAAGGGCGCAACCACGCTCGATGCGGTCGAGGCCGCAGGCCGGGCATCTGAGGACGAACCGAGCTGCTGCGTCGGGCTTGCGGCGTGGCCAGACCGCGATGGTCGCGTTACTCTCGACGCTTCGATAATGGACGGCAACGGCGACTGCGGAGCGGTATCGTTCCTCGAACGCATCAAGCACCCGGTTTCGGTCGCACGCAAAGTGATGGAAACGACGCCGCACGTTCTGCTCTCCGGCACGGGCGCGCAGAGCTTTGCCATTGCTAACGGTTTCGCTCTCGAAGACGGCAAACTCTCGCCTGACGCAGAAAAAGAGTGGAAAAAGTGGCTCGAGAAATCGAAATACAAGCCCGAAATGAATATCGAGAACCGCAAGACAATGTCGCAGTTCGCGCCGCCATATTTCTTTGACGACGGCACGCCTAATCACGACACGATGGCAACAGCGGCGCTCGATGCACGCGGTAACTTAGCGGGAATGGTGACGACGAGCGGGCTTGCGTTCAAGATGCGCGGCCGCGTAGGCGATTCGCCGATAATCGGCGCCGGGCTTTTTGCCGATAACGAAGCCGGTGCCGCCATCTCGTCCGGC
Organism: Acidobacteriota bacterium; assembly: GCA_031405985.1. GTDB lineage: Bacteria > Acidobacteriota > Blastocatellia > Pyrinomonadales > Pyrinomonadaceae > OLB17. The sequence continues at coordinate 1,527 of JANOGL010000009.1, forward strand.
GTCGGCGAAGAGGTCATTCGCATCTGCGGTACGCACACCGTCGTCGAGCAAATGCGCGCCGGCCGCTCACCTGAACAAGCCTGCCGCGAAGCCATCCGCCGCATCGTCAAACGCAACGAAGCACGGGCGAAAGAAATTCAAGTCGGCTTTATCGCGTTGTCAAAAAAAGGTGAGATCGGCGCGTTCGCGATTGCAAAGGGCTTTACTTATACGGTGACAAATGCAGATTTTCCGAAGGGAAAGGTGTTCGAGGCCAAATCGTGGTCTTAATATTATTCGCCGAGCGGAAAAGCTGCGCTTTTCCGCAACGCTCACTGTCGATTGGCGGCTGCGCCGCCCGATGTCCAATTGATTGGGAGGCATAGCCGCAAGTACTTTTGGGAACTCTCCGGAAAAGCAGAGCTTTTGCGCTCGGCGAGAAAATCTCTTATTAATGATGGCTAACGAATTTTTTCGCCAGAATACACATGAAAATGCAGATGCTTTGAGTCCTGATACTCGCCGAGATTAGTCAGTACGCGAGCAGCGCCTTTTTCTGCTAAAACCTTAGCCGCAACTTTTTTTACGACTTCCAAAAGCTCGATAAGCAGATCGTTATCGACCGTCAACAGCGAATCGACATGCGTTTTAGGTACGACGACGATATGCGTTTCCCAAAAGGGGCGCGTGTGATGATAGGCGAGAACGTTGTCTGTCTCTAAAACCTTTTCGACCGGTGTCTTTCCGCTAAAAACTTCGTCGCAATAGAAATCGTCAGTCATCTTTTCCTCGCGACAACAACGATCGACACGCCGAATGGAAAGTTAAGCTTCGAGAGCAAAAATCGCTCAGCTGAAAACAGTTTGCCGAACACGCCATTTAGGGCGGAGATGTTGATGTTGTTCTCTGACGCGGGTTTGATGCCGGTCAGTTTCATAAACACACGGCCGCCGAGTATAGGTGCAAAAAAAGTAAAGTTTGCGTAAGTTGCGCGCTCGATCTCGTAACCGGCTTGCTGTAGCCTTTCGACGATCTGCGACTTGGTATAGCGAATACGATGATTCGAAATATCGTCCTGCACGCCCCAGAGCCACATAAACGCCGGCACAAAGATCAGCGAATATCCGCCGCGTTTTGTCACGCGATGCATTTCCTCGAGGCCCGCAACATCGTCGTCCAGATGCTCGACCACATCGAGCGCGGTCGTCAGATCAAACGAATCGTTATCGTAAGGCAGCGTTTCGGCCAAACCTTTCTGCACTTTCAGCCCCTTCTTACGACAGAATTCCAACGCGTCGTCTGAAACATCGACTCCCTCGGCTTCGCCGTACTGCGAGAGCATTTCGAGATTCGCGCCGGTGCCACAGCCAACATCAAGAATGCGGAGGCTTGGAGTACCGGCTTTAGCCGGCATTGCGTCGGCGTTTGCCGCCTTAAGGCGGAACTCCAAGCGCGTGACGATTTCTTTGAGAAAACCTTCGAGGATCGCGCGGCGGCCGACAAACCACCAATGCGAGCCCTCGACCTCGTCCATGATGGCGTATGTATGCTGCTGCATTTCCTGTGGTAACGCCGCGTTCATAAGAGTATTTTCCCACGAAACACACGAAAAGCACGAAACCAAAGCGACTTCCTAATATTTTCGTGCCGTT
>JANOGL010000056.1:0-7091 GCA_031405985.1 Acidobacteriota bacterium
CTTTTTCAGGAGCAAAGGAAAGCGGTGGCATGTAGGCTGCGTTAGCTGAAGCGTTGGCAGCATTCGCTGCATACATATATCTATCACCGTCACCGTATTCAAAATCCGGCACTTCATTGTCGATTCCCTTGACGAAGATCGCACTGCCGACCTTTCCGCCGATCGCGTGCATCAGATATTCAGCCTTGGTCTTAGCCGCCTTGATCGCCTCGATCCGTAGTTCACGACGAATATCGTCGATACGTGTATTCTCTGCAATTACCAGATCGAGACTGCTGACATTGATTCGGTCAGCTACGTCCTGCAAAGGTGCGACCTTGTTGAGATCCCTGACGACAAGCCGATAGTCCTGACGGGCAAGCACATCCTTGAGCCTTCGCTGACGGACGTATCTCGCGGAGATGTCGTAGATCGAAAGGTCTTTCGCGACATCCACACCGATCTTCTCCAGCTCTGTGCGAAGTTGGGCTTCTTGCTGTTCGATAGTGATCTTGCCGCGATTGCCCAATCGTTCAGCCAACGTTATGCGAAAAGTAAGCTGGTCAGGAACGACCATCCTCTCGGCAGTTCCAGACACTTCAATTCCACGGATCGCCTCGACTATTCGCTGTCCAAAAAGTGTCAGTGTTAAGCCGCAGATCAAAATAGTGGTTGTAATGATGGCTTTCATAATCAGTTCTCTGTTGTCGGAATCATTTTGCGAAGTGCTTCGTTAATCGCAGAAGAGGTCGGAAAATGTTTGCGCACTTCCGGTTCGATCGCTGCAAAAAATTCGTCGCTGATCAACTTTTTCCCGTCGAATATTCGTACGGAGTATCCAGATTTGTAGGCTTTAGCGTATTTACCTCGAACACCTTTCTTGCCGGAAAAATCATACTCGGCCAACACTTCACTACTTTTTCTGCTCATATATTTTTATTTCTTCCCTTGTTGCCTTTCGACTACTAATGATTCTGATGGTGATCTTGCCAGCCGTGCTGTCCACTTCGGTGTGCACGACCAACAGCATTCGTGACATGGATGATACGCCAATGCTTATAAAACGGTCTTCGTCATGTGAGTGAAAATCGTCGGCAAATGTTATCAAGGCTTCGTCGTGAAAAATTGTCCGTGCCTCGTCAAAACTTACATTATGCTTACGAAGGTTCGCTTTGGCCTTGTTAACGTCCCATTCAAATATCAACTCCATTTCTGAGTTATCTTATCATTCACTCAGCATTTCGCCGATACTTATGCGTGATCGGGCGGCGACGGCCAACGCCGATGGCGTTCTTTGAAATGATGAGTGTCGGCGGCAGTTGTTGGCGTTTGAATTCGTTCGCCGGGTGCTCGACTTTGTTGAGGATCCAGAACACTTGCTCGGCGTCATTACCCGCAGCAATGATCTCGGCGGGCGAAGCCTTTTGCTCAAAATACATTTTTAAGATCGGATCCATTACTTCGTACGGCGGCAGCGAATCTTGATCGAACTGGTTCGGTGCGAGTTCGGCCGACGGTTTTTTATCGATGATCTTGTTTGGAATTAACTCGCGCACCGCGATTTCGTTCATGTGACGCGCGATCTGCCAGACTTCGGTTTTTAGGACATCGCCGAGCACCGCAAGGCCGCCGTTTGTGTCGCCGTAAAGCGTGCAGTAGCCGACGGCAAGCTCGCTCTTGTTACCGGTCGAGAGCAGCAGACGTCCCTCAGCATTTGAGATCGCCATGAGGATAACGCCGCGAAGCCGTGACTGCATATTCTCGGCCGCAACGGATTCGCCGCCTTTTGTCGGTGTGTGAAGATCCATCTGTTTGAGCAAAACTTCAAACGTGTCTGAGATCGGCTCGATGCGCGATTCGCAGCCGAGATTGCGAACGAGTTCTTCGCTGTCTTTTATACTTCCTTCGCTCGAAAACGGCGACGGCATCATTACGCAAAGCAAGTTTTCCGAACCCAACGCCTCGCACGCGAGCGCCGCGACGAGCGTCGAATCGATGCCGCCTGACAAACCTAAGACAGCTTTTTGAAAACCATTTTTTGCGGCGTAATCGCGTATGCCGAGCACCAACGCGCGATGAATCGAGTCAATCTCGCCACCCGTAATGCCGCGTGCGTCGGGCTTTCGCACATCGAGTTCGACCGATTCGACAAACTCCTCGAACGCTGTCGCCTGCAGAATAATATCGCCCTCTTCGTCGGCGATCAGACTCGCTCCGTCGAAGATAATTCCGTCGTTGCCGCCGACGAGATTTACAAAAACTATCGGCCGCTTTTGTAGGTTGGCGCGATGCGCGACCATGTCGCAGCGCAGGCGAATCTTGCCCTTGTTGTATGGCGACGCGTTGATCGAAACGATCACATCGGCGCCGAGCGCGAGCACCTCGTCGGTCGGATCGTTTTCGTAGAGCCGCTCGCGCCAAATCGTCTTATCGTTCCAAAAATCTTCGCAGACGACGACGCCAAGCTTTACGCCGTTCACCTCGAATATCCGCCTTTGGTCGCCCGGCTCGAAATATCGCGGATCGTCAAAAACGTCATACTCGGGCAGCAGAGCCTTATCCGCAAAACCTAGCAACTCGCCGTCATGAATCACGGCTGCGCTGTTAAATAAGCGCCGTCCATGAGTACCTTCATTCGCACGGATCGTCCCAACGATCGCCGTAATTCCGAGCGTCGCTGCAATGATTTCCCGCAAGGGCTGGTCGGCTTTTTCGATGATGTCGCGATCCTGAAACCAATCTTGCGAAGTGTAGCCGTGCGTCGCAACCTCGGGGAAAACTACGACGTCAGAGTTGTCACTCTTCGCTTTTTCTATCGCCGCAATTATCTTCGCGGTGTTGCCGGCGAGATCGCCATTGGTCGTGTTTATCTGGGCGATTGTAACTTTCATCTACCGCTGTTTATTACAAATCCTCGACGCCGGGCGGAATCGAATACTCGCCGCTTTTCTTCACCATCGTCACGCGATTTCCGCGTTCGTTGTAAACAACCTCGTCCATGATGTTGTAGATAAAAAGTACGCCGCGTCCCGACGTCTTGAAAAGATTTTCAGGATTGAGCGGGTCGGGAATTGAATTTACGTCAAAACCTTCACCTTCGTCCTCGATAATGAACTTCACTTCCTTCCTGGAAATCTCCGCCTTGACGCGAACGACTTTATTTGTGTCGAATTTGTTTCCGTGTTTTACGGCGTTGACGAACGCTTCATCAAGAGCAACGAACAGATTTGACTGCTCGGGCTTACACACGGAAAGCTTCTCGACTCGTTTAAGCAGATACTCAAGTACGATGTGCATCATTGCGATCGTGGTGGGCAGTTCAAACTCAATGTTCTCACGCAACGCTCGCACGTACTCCGGCTTGTCGACGAAACGAATCTTGTAATCGAGGACGGTCGCGACCAGATCTTTAAGCTCAGCCTCATTAAAACCGTCGCGACGAAAATTGGCTGCGCATAGCTTGAAGGCTTTTACATGCTCGTCCGATTCGACCTCCGGCATGTCAGGGAGACACATTCCTTTGCTAACTTTGTTCGTCGCCGAAGCAGGTGTAACATCGAGATCAGTAATTACAACATCGAAATCCTCCAGATTCTCGATCGCGAGCGCGTCTTCCCGGCTCTCGAGCACCGTCAGTTCATGCCCGCTGTGCACAAACACCTCTGTCAGGGCAGATGCGAGGTCGTCATGATCGTCGATGATTAATATCTTTCGCTGCATAAAAGCGCGTGAGACGCTTGGTTCAAAATTATGAACCAGCGCTTGCCGTTGTTGCAAATAATACCCCAAATTGGTAGTTATCTTCTAATTGTGGCTGAGAGCAAGGACAAAATTTACGACTTCGCACCGCTTGATGATTACCCGCTGAAGAAACGGATTCTGATCATACTCGCGGATCTGGTTTTTTACTTTGCAATCAAAACTTTGGGCGCGACCTCACGCTTCAACGTGCGCGGAATGGAGAATCACGACTCGATCCTCAGAGCTGGCAAAATACCGATCTACACATTTTGGCACGACCGCATTTTTCTCGGCACTTACTTTTGGCGAAAACGCGGGATTGTCGTTATGACCTCAAAAAGTTTCGATGGCGAATACATTGCGCGCTTTATTCAACGGTTTGGTTACGGGGCAATTCGCGGTTCGTCTTCACGCGGCGGCTCGCGTGCCCTAGTCGAGATGATAAAAGCGTTGCGAGCCGGGCTGCCGATGGCGTTTTCGATCGATGGTCCACGCGGCCCAAGGTACGAAGCAAAGCTCGGCCCGATAATTCTCGCAAAGAAAACCGGCAATCCGCTCTTGCCTTTCATCGTCGAACCAAAAAGTTTTTGGCAGGCACGAAGCTGGGACAAAATGCACGTGCCAAAACCGTTTACAAGAGCTCTGTTGATAATTGGCGAGCCGATCTACGTCGCCGCGGATGCAACTGCAGACGAAGTCTCGGCAAAACTTACTGAACTTCAATCTTCGCTCGATGAGCTTGTTAAAAAAGGAAGGGAATGGCGTGAAAATGGTGGCTAGCTTTCTTGTCGAGAAAGAAAATTAGCCACAGTGAGAACGTAACTTATCCAAATCGCGTCTGCGAAGAGTAAATGCCCAAGCTGCATGACTATCGGCCCGAGCATCAAAAGCGTCGCTGCTCCAAAAGCGATCTGAGCGAGAACCAGGACAGACAAGACATTCGACCAGCGCTTAACGCGCGGGCTTTTGGTGGCCTCATTGGCCAGCCACCCCACCAAAAAAATCAAAAACACACTCGTCAAGATCGCCGTTATCGGATGCAGCAATCTTAATCTCAACAGGATGTGGGAAGTTGAGGAAAAATCTTGCACAATCCCTGCGTTTAGGGTGCCCGCCGGAAAGAGCATGTGCGATAGAGCGGCGATTGAACCGGTAATGCTGACGGCAAACATCGCGAAGACACCGACGATGATTGCGCCGAGATATTTGCTCTCAGTCTTAAATCGAAGCGGCGTGCCGCCACTCGCAAGACGGGCGGTCAATGTCAAAAAAGCCAGTAAAATAAAAGTGTTTATTAAGTGCCCCGACATCCAAAAAGGCCGTGAGGCAGTAAGCGTTTCCGCGGTGTTGCCAGTGAGTACGAGCCCTGCGCCGACCAACGCTTCGGTGATAATGAAGATGAATGATACGAATGCCGTTTTGCGAATCTGAGCGCCGCGTGCGAATTTTCTAAATGTCCAGACGAGTAAAATCAGAACCGCAACCAGCGCTACAAAGCTCGTGATACGATGCGAGAATTCGATGACGGTTTTCAGCTCGGGTGCAGAAGGGATGACTTCGCCGTGACACGTCAACCAATGCTGACCGCAGCCATCGCCCGACTTCGAAGCGCGCAGAAATACACCCCACAAAATCACGACAATATTCCACGCCAGCACGAACAACGCGTACTTGGCAAATTTATCCAGCTTTGTTTCCGCCATCATTTTGCCTAGAATAACACTTTCAGTCGCTCTTAAAAATGAAGCAGTTCGTAGCCGTGTTATTTATATTAGCGACGTTCGCAACTCGTCTTTTTGCGGGTTCGCCGTACGTCGTTGTTCTTGGCATTGCACAGGACGCGGGCGTTCCGCAGATGGGCTGTTATTCGCCATTTTGTCGCAAAGCGTGGAAAGATGCGGCGTTAAGACAAACGGTTTCATCGATAGCGCTCATCGATCCCGAAACCGTTGAACGTTGGATTTTTGACGCAACTCCTGATCTACCTGAACAATTTGAATTGCTTAAAGAAATCACAAGTGACCGAACAAACCGCATTGATGGCATTTTTCTGACACACGCACACATCGGGCATTACACGGGATTGATGTATCTCGGCCACGAATCAATGAACACGCGTGACGTAAAAATATTTGCAATGCCGGGGATGAAGCAGATGCTCGAACAAAACGCTCCTTGGTCACAACTCGTCAGCATTCGAAACATCGCGATTAAACCACTGGCCGATAAAACCGTTGTTAAGTTGAATTCTAGGCTCTCGGTCGAGCCTTTTCTCGTGCCGCATCGAGACGAGTTTTCGGAAACCGTCGGCTACTCGATTAAGTCGGCCACAAAGACACTCATCTTTATCCCCGATATCGACAAGTGGCAGAAATGGTCAACACCCCTCGAAGATGTGGTGAAAGCCGCCGATTATTTACTTATCGATGGGACGTTTTATGCCGATGGCGAGATCTCGCGGCCGATGAGCGAAGTTCCGCATCCATTCGTGACCGAGACGATGATGCTGCTTGCCCGTCTTCCGCTGAAAGAGCGCTCAAAGGTATATTTCATTCACTTCAATCACAGCAATCCGCTCGTTCAGGGCAACAAAAAAGCTCTCCGCGAATTGCGTCGGAAAGGTTTCCGAATCGCCCGCTCTAATCAAAGATTTACGTTGTGATCGAAAAAGCACGCATCGATATTCTGTTGGTAGAACTAGGATTGGCAGATTCGCGCACGAAGGCACAGGCACTTGTTATGGCCGGCGTCGTTCTGGTCAATGAGAAACGCGTCGAAAAGCCGTCTGAAAAATTTGAAAAAACTGCGACCATTCGCCTGAAAGGCGCGTCTGATGAGAATAAGTACGTCGGTCGCGGCGGTCTAAAACTCGAAGCAGCTCTGCAGCAATTTAATATCGACCCGACTGGCTGGAATTGCATCGACATAGGCTCCTCGACCGGCGGCTTTACCGATTGTCTGCTTCAACATGGAGCTTTGAAAGTAACAGCGGTTGATTCGGGAACAAACCAGCTCGATTGGAGCCTTCGAACAGATGAGCGTGTAGAGATTCGCGAAAATGTGAACGGCAGATACCTAAAACCAACAGATTTTAACGTGTTGTTTGACCTGGCCGTTATTGACGTTTCGTTTATCTCGGTAAAGAAGATTCTACCGGCGATTATTCCGCTGCTAAAAACAACCGGAAAGATGGTCGTCCTCATCAAACCTCAATTCGAGGTCGGCCGCGGCGAAGTTGGTAAGGGCGGAATCGTGCGTGAGGCCGAAAAACATGCACGCGTTATCGTTGAGGTCAACAAGTTTGCCGAGAGTTTGCCTTTAAAAGCTCACGGCGTGATCGAATCGCCTATTACCGGTGCTGAAGGAAATAA
>JANOGL010000070.1:0-13128 GCA_031405985.1 Acidobacteriota bacterium
GGCGGCGAATCATAATCGCCTTGCGTAAGATCAGTCGCTTGTCCGCCTTTTGCAGATACATAAAAAACGTGCGTGCGTTTGCGCGTCCGCCATTCGTTCCAGTGTTTGAAAAGCAGACGATCGGTGACGTGAGCTTTTACTTTGCTGTTATCCACACGCTCGTCTTCGGCTTTGTTACAAGCGTCCGTATTGCATTCGGGATAAACGTCGGAGATGAATGCGATCCACTTACCGTCGGGCGACCAAACCGGTTGTCCCGCACCAGTGGAAATTTTCGTTACTTGCTCTTTGTCGTCGCCGTCGGGCTTCATCGTCCATATCTGTCCTCCGGTCGTAAACGCGATCCGCGTGCCGTCCGGCGACCAACGCGGACTCAAGCTCGACGAAGCGCCGCTTGTGATCTGACGCTGCCCTGTGCCGTCCGTCTTGATCGTATAAATTTGATTAACGACGCGGTTTGCGGGTTTGTCGACAGTGCCGACGGTGAACGCAACCGTCTTACCGTCAGGCGACAGCTGGGGGTCGCTGACGCGTTTGACGCCGAGCAAATCGCTGGCTGAGAACATTAACTGCGCTGACGCAACAGCCGCAAGAAAACAGACGAAGTAGACTATTGAGATGATACGTTTCATATAAATTTCCTAAAAGGTATATTTTGGTAACTCATTATCGCACAGAATTTTGGAAGAATATACGCATCCGATAGAATCGAAGTTATGAAATTAATATCTCTGACCTTTTTGTTTCTATCGGCCGCGATTATCTCACTCGGCCAGCAAGGCTCGCCTACGCCCGAGCTTTACTCGGCAAAGACTTTGAAAGAGCTGGGATCGTTGCAAAAAGCGGCGCTCGCGAGCGACTACGCATACCGGCGCGTCGCTTATCTGTCGAACAACATCGGCCCGCGGCTGAGCGGCTCGCCGCAGGCAGCGCGTGCTGTGGAATACGTTGCAGACGAGATGCGCAAACTTGGGCTCGATGTTCGTTTGCAAAAGGTGACGGTGCCGCATTGGGTTCGCGGCGTCGAAACGGGTGAGATCGTCGAATTCGAAGGCATGGCAAGGGGTACGACGCAGAAGATCGTTCTCACTGCTCTCGGCGGCAGCATTGCGACCCCGAACGAAGGCCTTACTGCCGAGGTCGTCGTTGTAAATAATTTTGACGAACTTGCCGCGCTCGGCAGAGAAAAGATCGCGGGCAAGATCGTGTTTTTTAATTACAAATTCGACCGTGACCTTCAGGCCAGCGGATTCGGCGCCGCGGCCTACGGACAGGCGGTTGCGTATCGTTTTGCCGGTGCGATGAATGCGGCGAGATTCGGCGCCGTCGCGGCGCTTGTGCGCTCTGCGGGCGGTTCGCAAAATCGTCTCGCGCACACTGGCGTGATGGGTTACGACCCTGCGATCCCAAAGATTCCGTCGGCTGCTGTTTCTTATGAAGATGCCGAGACTCTCGCCTATCTCGCCGGCATGGGAAAGGTGCGAGTTCGAATCACATTGACGCCGCAGACGCTGTCTGACGTCGAAAGTTATAACGTGATCGCCGACATAAAGGGAAGCGAAAAACCTGACGAAGTGATCGTTGTCGGCGGTCATCTCGATTCCTGGGATCTCGGCACCGGAGCCATCGATAATGCGTCGGGCGTCGCCGTTGCGATGCAGATCGCTCATTTGCTCAAGTCGTTAAAGCTACGGCCAAAACGCACGATTCGCATCATTGCGTTTATGGCAGAGGAGAACAGCGGCTCGGGCGGACGCGGGTACGCCGACGAGCAAAAAGATAATTACGGCAAACATTTTGCCGCGATCGAGAGCGATCTCGGAGCATCGCACCCGCTCGGGATCAACTTTGCCGGTAAGGCAGAAGCGTTGCCGTATCTTGGACCAATCTCGAGGATTCTTGCATCGCAAGGTGCGGCTCAAGTGCAGCTTCAGTCTGGCGGAATCGGTGCCGACACCGCACCGCTAACTCGCGCGGGCGTGCCGTCGTTCGCTCCTTGGTTTAATCAGCAGACGTATTTTAATTATCACCACACGGCGGCTGACACGCTCGACAAAATTAACCCGAAAGAACTCGCCGAAGTCGGTTCGGTCGTCGCCGTGCTCGCATACGGACTTGCGAATTTAGAACAACCGCTGCCGCGATGATTGAGTTCAAAGTTTCAGGTTCAAAGTTCAAAGTTGCACATCACTCAAACTTTGAACTTTGAACCTTGAACATTAAACTAGATCTTATGTTAAATCGACCGCCGCCATACTTTCCGCAAAATCAGCTTTCGCCGCCCGACGAAAAGCGCTACCGCAACTTCAAACTGATAATCGCCGCATCGATAGTTGGGCTTTTGATAATTCTGACGGCTGTCGGTTTTGGGCTGTACTATCTCATCAATTGGCTTTTAAAATAAAAACACACGCCCGGGACGTGTGTTTCATAATCTCAACTAAATTGAATTTAATTCAACGGCGTGCTGCTTTTCGCTGCTCGAGCGCGTTCGCTTTGTAGAGCGAGTTGTTTTGCTTGTGGCAGCAGGCCGATGGCTTTTAGCAGTTGGTCGTCGTATTCGTTGATGACCTGACGCGAGGTTTGCGAGCCGTAGGCTGCGGTGATGAGCTCGGTTCGCAAGGTGCGTTCGATGAATTCGCGTTCGCGGTCGATCTGAGCTGCCGTGAATTTATATTTATCAGCAGCGAATTGTTTGAACGTCGCGAAAACCTGATCGTTGACAGGGAAGTCGGTCGCCTTGATGTCGTAATTGAAAGTGATCGGCGTCGCGACCTTGTAGGTGTCAAGGCCTTTCGCTTTGCCCAAGACCATTTCCATCGCAAATGCAAAGACGGGATTTGCGAGCCGCTGTTGAAAGCGCGCACGCTCGATGGGAATCGTTTGCGATTTGACCATTACGTCTGGGTCAATGCCGCCGCCGCTGTAAACCGTGCGGCCTGTGTCGGTTTTGCTCTCGGCGCCCTTAGGCCGCGAATCTTCATTCTCGTTGCCGATGCCGCCGTTTGTGTAGTAATTGTATAGCTCGCCGTTTGAATAATCGCGTTGAATTAGGCGCCCGGAAGGTGTTTCGTACTTTGCGATCGTAAGCAACAGCATCGATCCGTGATCGAGCATGAACGGATTTTGCACAAGGCCCTTACCGAATGTATTTTCGCCGACGATCAACGCGCGATCGTGATCCTGCAACGCACCCGCGAGAATCTCCGACGCCGACGCAGAGTTGCGATTTACGAGGATGACAAGCGGAGATTGATCTGGATTGCGATTCTGGGCCGGGTAACGCTCGCTGACGCCTTCGATACGGCCTTTTTGCGTGAATACGGTTTGGCCGTCTCTTAGAAACGCATTCGCGATGCGATACGCGTGACTAACGAGACCGCCGCCGTTGTCGCGAAGGTCGATCACGAGTTGCTGCATTCCTGCGTCTTTCAGATCGGTCATCGCTTGCACGAATTCGCCGTACGTCGTCCTGTTAAATCCGCCGTTCATTGCCATGTAACCGACGCCCGGCCGGATCATGTACCATTCACTGATCGATGGCTGCGGCACCGCGCCGCGAACGATCTGCACAGTCTCTTGCTTGCCGGTTGCGAGGCGTTCGACGACGATCTTAGCAGTAGTGTTTTCGGGTCCGCGAAGGAAACCCCGCACCTCGTTAAAGGGTTTGCCAACCATTGAAGTGCCATTGACCTCTATGATCTTGTCGCCGTATCTTAAGCCGGCCTTGTGAGCTGGTGCGCCTTCGAACGTGGCTTTGATGTATGTTGCTATGACTTTACCGTTTGCATCGCTAAGATCGCCGATAGTCGCACCGATGCCGAAGTAACGCGAGCTTTGGTCGGTGTTGAATTGCTCGAACTCTTTCGCATCAAAGTAATTCGAGTGCGGGTCGAGTGCGTGTAGCATCGTGTCGATCGACGATTTGACGACTTCGTTGTAGTCCAACTTCTTACCGCCGACGTGATTGTTCTCGATGATGTTCAAAGCTTCTTTAATGTCGCTCTGGATCATCGGGACGGTAACGGTTTTCGCCGAAGGTTTTACGTCAGCCTTCGACGGCTCGATCGTGACCTTAGCTGTCGAAGACGGATTTTGCCCGTATCCAGCAAGCGAAATAAAAAGAATTGCAATTAGTATGGTGTAAAGGCGAGTAGTGCTTTGCTTCACAGACGGTTCTCCCAGCTAAAAGATTTACCCAACGACTTTCATGGCAAAAAGCAGAATAACATCCCTTTGAGTAAAAAGCGACGTATTTCGTTGCCTCTACAGAAGATGCGAAACTTTTCAGCTGGCCGTTATTAAGCTAGAATCTATCAGACTTTGCGATATACGTATGAGCCAACTTCTCGAGGTCGAAAATCTAAAAACGCACTTTCCAACGCGAGCCGGGCTTGTTAAAGCGGTCGACGGCGTGAGTTTTACGATTGCTGAAGGCGAGTTGCTCGGCCTCGTCGGCGAATCAGGCTGCGGCAAATCGGTCACTGCGCTTTCGATAATGCGGTTGATCGCGTCGCCGGGGAAGATCGTCGAGGGCTCGATCACATTTAAAGGCGAAGAACTGACAACGGCGACGAATGAGCGTCTGCGCGCGATTCGCGGTGATGACATCGCGATGATCTTTCAGGACCCGATGACCTCGCTCAATCCTGTATTTCGCGTTGGCGAACAAATCGCCGAGGCGCTGCGGCTGCACCGCAAGTTGGACAAAAAAGCTGCTTGGAACGGCGCGATCGAGGCGATGAGAGAAGTCTCAATACCTTCGCCCGAACGCCGTGCGTCCGACTATCCGCATCAGCTTTCGGGCGGTATGCGGCAACGCGTGATGATCGCAATGGCGCTCGCGTGCGACCCCGATCTACTCATCGCCGACGAACCGACAACCGCCTTAGATGTAACGATTCAGGCTCAGATACTTGAACTATTGAATGAGCTTCGGAAAACGCGCAAACTGGCCGTCCTGCTCATCACACACGACCTCGGCGTCGTTGCCGAGGTTGCGAGGCGCGTTTGCGTGATGTACACGGGCAAGATCGTCGAGGAATCGGACGTTGAGGAGCTGTTTGCAAACCCGAAACACCCATACACACAAGGACTTTTGCGTTCGGTGCCAAAATTGACCGACGCCGGTGCGGCAAAAGCCGAGCGCCTGCAAACCATCGAAGGAACCGTCCCAAGCCCGACAAGTCTGCCCGACGGCTGCCACTTCGCACCGCGTTGCGAACATCGAATGGAAATCTGTACAAAAGGCGAGATACCGTTGTTTAAATTGTCTGACGGAACAAAAGTGCGATGCGTTTTGCACGACGAGAAGCAGAAATTTAATATTGCAAGGGAGAAAACCTTATCGGCAGATGTCTGAAATTCTTCTCCAGTCGCCAACGGCGACTCAAAACCAGATGCAAGGTGCCGCAACAAAAAAGGAAGGACTACTTCTCAAAGTCCGCGATCTCGTCAAGCATTTTCCCGTCGAGAACAGCGACGACTTTGTACAGGCTGTCGATGATGTTTCGTTTGATATTCGCGCGGGTGAGACGCTTGGGCTTGTCGGCGAATCCGGCTGCGGAAAATCGACGGTAGGCCGATGTTTGCTGCGTCTACACGAGCCGACGAGTGGCGCGATCTTGTTTGAAGGCAAGAATATTGTCGGTCTGCCTCACGCTGAAATGCAGACGCTCAGACGTGAGATGCAGATCATTTTTCAAGATCCGTACGCGAGCCTCAATCCACGTTTGAGCGTTCGCTCGATCGTCGCAGAACCTTTGAAGATACACGGTATCGGCGACAAAACCGAGCAGCGTGATCGCGTTGCCGATCTTTTGCAAAAGGTAGGGCTCGACCCGAAATACGCTGACCGTTACCCGCACGAATTCTCCGGCGGTCAGCGACAACGCATCGGCATTGCACGAGCTCTCGCTCTGAATCCAAAGTTGATAATTTGCGACGAACCGGTCTCGGCTCTCGATGTTTCGGTTCAAGCGCAAGTAGTGAATTTGTTACAGGAATTGCAGGAAGAGTTTGGCCTGACATATCTTTTTATCTCGCACGGGCTCGCCGTCGTTGAGCACATATCAAATCGAGTTGCCGTTATGTATCTCGGCAAGATCGTCGAGATCTGCGACGCGGCGGAGCTGTATTCGAATCCGCTGCATCCATATTCCGAGGCTTTGTTGTCGGCGATCCCGATTCCTGATCCGACGCAAAAACGGACGCGCATCGTGCTTCGCGGCGACGTGCCGACGCCGATAAATCCGCCGTCGGGCTGTCGTTTTCGTACACGTTGTCCTATCGCAACCGATGAATGTTCGCAGGTCGTGCCCGAGTTGCGCGAGATCGAGTCGGGACATTTTGCGGCGTGCATAAAGGCGGACGGCTACGATTCTGCTTTACCGGTTTTACCTGAATCGTGAAACAACGACCTCCGCCAACTCGTAAGGGACAATGTTGTACCAAAACTAAATTTAGAGAGGAAAATATGAATCGATTAGTTGGAATTATTGTCGCAGCCGCGGGTCTGATCATAGCCGTTCTTGGTATCACCAAAATATTACCCGGAATGACCACCACCGGTGTTTCGTTGATCGTGTTTGGCGGTCTTGTCATTGGTTTGAGCTTTGTAGATAAGACTTTGGATGAGAGCGTCGAACGAATGTCGACGGGCAGTACACTTGGCAACATATTTTTTTCGCCATCTGAGGTCTTTAGAAATCTCCGTAGCCATCCGCGCTGGCTAGTTGCGTTATTGATCATGACCGTTTTAGGGGCTGTTTACACAAATCTGTTCATTAACCGGCTGACGCCCGAACGTGTCGCTAATTTTACCGTGGACAAAACGCTCGAAATGTCGATGATCGCCGATAATGAGCAAGCAAGAAAGCAGGTTGAGGCCGGCAGAGCCGACGCGATCGAAGACCTAAAGAGTCCGTTGCGCAGAGCCGGTCAGGCCGTCACCGGTTTTGTCGGCGCGACATTTGGGTACGCTTTTCTTGCGGTTATTTTCTTTTTGATAACCCTTGCAATGGGTGGAAAGCTTGGCTGGTGGCAAGCGTTCGCAGCGACGATTTACGCTGCATTTCCCGTGAGTGTATTGAAGTTTTTGCTAAATACGGTAATTCTCTTTGTTAGAGATCCCGATGATATTCATCCGGTGTTAGGCCAAAACACGCTCATTCAGGACAATTTGAACTTTCTTGTCGCGTCAAAAGAGCATCCTGTAATTTTTACCTTGCTCGGCGCGTTTAGCCTCCTCGGGTTTTATTGGCTTTGGCTTAACGCTACGGGCCTAAAGAATGCGGGCGAGAAAGTAACCGGAGCTACGGCCTGGACCTCGAGCATTGCCGTCTACCTGCTCATAGTTCTGTTTGGCGTGACGATGGCCGCATTGTTCCCGAGCTTTATCAGTTAAAATTTACTCATAACGAAGTGCGTCGATCGGGTCGAGGCGGGCGGCTTTCCATGCGGGCCAGAGTCCGAAGAATAAGCCGATACCGACGCTCGCGATAAAGCCAACGACAGGCGCCCATATCGGAATGTATGACGGCAGCACGAGCTGCATCGCGAATGACAGCAGCCAGCCGACGAGCAGGCCCATAATCCCGCCAAAGCCTGTCAGCGTCGCGGCCTCGATCAAAAACTGCAGCAGAATGTCGCGTTGTTTTGCGCCGACGGCTTTTCGGATGCCGATCTCGCGTGTGCGTTCGGTCACGGAGACGAGCATGATGTTCATCACGCCGATGCCGCCGATCAGCAGTCCGACCGACGAGATGACAAAGCCCGCCAGAAACACGCCGCCGGTGATGGCTTGAAATTGATCGATAATACTCGCGGCCGTTGCCATAGAGAAGTTGTTCTTTTCGCCAAACTTAACTTGCCGACGCTGTCGCAAGAGATCCTCGACGTCGAGTTTTGCTTGTTCAAGTTGACCTTCTTTTGCGACGGCCAGAATGAAAAGGTCGTCGGCATTAGGCTTTAGCTTTAGAGCAGCGCCCATCGGCATATAAATGATATTTGTCTGATCGTTATTGCCGCCGCCGCCGCCAAAAAGCTGCTCGCGTTTCTGCAGCACGCCGATGATGCGAAACTCCTGCCCGGCGATCTCGAGTGTCTCGTCGATCGGCGACTGATACGGAAAGTAGCTCTCTTTTACAAAGTCACCGATGACGCAGACGTTCGCCTTAGCATCGTGCTCGCCCTGAGCAAACCAGCGTCCCTCGATCAAAATCTCGCCCGGCGCCCGCTCGACATCGGGGAGCGTGCCGTTAAGCTGCACCGAGCTTGACGTCTTACCGTTTTTGCCGGTTACGGAGATCTTTGAGCCAAAAAAATTATTCGAAATGTCGAGATATGGAATTGCGAGCTCGATACTGCTGAGTTGTGAAAGCGCGTCGGCATCGTCCATCGTGAGTGGTTTGCGCATGCGTTCTTCGCGGGTCGGTGCCGATGTGCGAATGCCGATCTCGAACTTATATAAAAAGATCGAACGCGTGCCGAACGCTTCGATCTCACGCTCGACGGACACATTGATCGCGGAGATTATCGACGCAAAGAGCATCGCCGTTATCACGCCGACCATCACTCCGAAAACCGTCAGGAACGAGCGCAGTTTGTGGCTGCGAAGCGTGTCCATCGCCATCTTGAGGTTTTCGAAAAATGCGCCCGTGATAAATCTCATATTAAGCTCTCCTCCTTACGAAGGAGGAGTGGCATCCCGATGGTTTTTATCGGGATGACGAGGTGGTTCTCTCCTCAGTCCGCTCTCAGTGCCTCGATCGGATCGAGCTGCGCCGCTTTCCACGCCGGATACAACCCGGCGACTATTCCGACGGCGGCAGAGAAACCGATAGCCAACGCAGCCGCCCATATCGGTATCGAGGTTTGTAGAAACAACGCGGTAATAATGTAGCCCGCAAGCTGCGCGAGGATCAGGCCGATGATACCGCCGAATGCCGATAGCGTCGCCGACTCGAGCAAAAACTGTTTCAGAATATCGGATTGCCGAGCGCCCAGACTTTTTCTGATGCCGATCTCTTTTGTGCGTTCGGATACGGCGACGAGCATGATGTTCATAATCACGATCGCACCGACGAGCAGAGCGATGGTCGGGACGACGAGAATCACAATGCCGATCGGCCCCATGATACGGCCTATGAGACCGCTGATCGCGTCGGGCGTGATCATGCCGAACGTGTCCTTTTCGCCAAACGGAACTTTGCGTTTTACCCGCATCAGCGTTCTCACTTCTTCGACGGCGTCGTTAAACACCTTGTCGTTCTTCGCCGTGATGACGAAATACGGAGCCCGGTTCCATTTCAAACCCCCGAAATTCGAGCCAAATGTTTTTATCTGAAACTCGACAAAAGCATCTTGCGGACGGCCAAACACCGTGCCTTTTGCAGCTTCCACGCCGATAACGCGATAGGGAATTCCTTCGACCTCGAGCTCACCGCCAAGCACGTCGCCTGCCGGAAAAAGTTTGTTGGCGACGTCCATGCCGACGTAAACGACGCGCATCGAGTTGTCGTTTTCCGCGTTCGTAAAAAACCTTCCCATCGCGATGTCGCGTTTCTCGATATCGGCGATGATCGGTTCCGAAGCGACGAGTTGGATGTCACGCAGCGGTTCGCCGGTCGGTCCTTTTACCTCGCGAGTCATCGGCCCGCTTGGGCTTCTGACGCCGATATTACCGATTAGCTGCGCGTTATCGCGGATAAAGTCGCGTTCCTCAAACGTCAGCTCTTTATTGCGCCGCTGGGCCGCCGCGATCGTGTCCGTGTCCTTAAAATCGTCAAAGTTAAACCGCGTGACCGAGAATGTGTTCGAACCGATCTTCGCAAGCTTTTCGTCAACGTATTTGCTAAATCCGAGCAGCAGCGACACCACGATCATAAACGTCATCACCGCGACGATCATTCCGAGCAGCGTCAGGAACGAGCGCAGCTTATGCGCCCTGATAGCGTCGAGTGCAAGTTTTAATGTTTCTGCAAAATTCATCGATGTATTGACCGAAATACTAGGTTACCTTACGCCCGTGCCCGAGGAAAGGTTTCCCGGCCTATTCGAATCTAAGAGCCTCGATCGGGTCGAGTGATGCGGCTTTCCACGCAGGGAAGACGCCGAACACGATGCCGACGCCGGCGGAGGCAATGATACCAACAAGGATCGCCCAAACGGGGATGTACGCAGGCAGAGGCGAATAGGCATTTATGAAGAGACTTAGGATTTCGCCGATGGCGACCCCGATCGTGCCTCCGATTGCCGTCAGAATAACCGCCTCGATGAGGAATTGCGACAAAATGACAGAACGCGTGGCACCGACTGCTTTTCGGATGCCGATTTCTTTGGTGCGCTCGGTTACTGACACGAGCATGATGTTCATCACGCCGATGCCGCCGATCATCAACGCGACCGCCGAGATCGCGGTCAGGACAAGGTATGTAGCACCTGTGAGTTGGTTATAGATATCGAGCAAGCCGTCCTGCGACGAAATGCCGAAATTGTCTTTTTCGCCCGGTTTTACTCCTCTTCGCGAGCGCAAGATGTCAGTAGCGTCATCGATCGTCCGTTTGACGTCGGCTCGCGAATTTGGCCGGATCACAATCACGAACACCGACTGCGGTGGCTCGACCCGAGGGTAAAACTTCTGAATCGTAGTTAACGGAATAAATATGATATTGTCACGCGACTGACCAAAAAACGATCCGAGCACGCCCATCACCCCGATGACGCGAAAGCTGCGGCCGTCGATCTTTATTTTCTCGCCAATTGGGTCTTGCCCGTTCGGGAAAAGTGATGCTACGACATCATGTCCGAGCACGACGACGTTCGAGTGTTCGCGAAGGTCGGCGTCGATAATGAACCGTCCGTAGCTAAGGTATTGGGAATGCGTAAATTCGTAGTACGGCGTCGCGCCGATCAAAATCGTCGTGTCCGACTGCTTTTCATCGCGCCGGACGGTCACGGAAAGCTCACGTTGGATCGGCGAAACGCCCGCCGCCGTTTCGAGCTCGTCGCGCAGCACATCCGCGTCATCGACAGTTAACTCTTTGCGTTGACGCTCTTCCTGACCAGGCTGTCTGCCAAAACTTGGGCTAAACTTCGAGATGAAGATCGTGTTCGAACCAAGCGACTCGATCTGCTCGGAAAACGAGCGATTGAGCCCTTGAATAATCGATACCATTGCGAGAATGGTCACGACTCCGACAGTCACGCCCAGTGTTGTGAGAGCAGAACGCAGCTTATTGCGTCGCAGGGTGTCTGCGGCCATGATTGCCGCTTCTCTTAAGGCTCCTTTGGTCATTATTCGTTTCGCATAGCCTCAATCGGATCGAGCTCGGCCGCTTTCACAGCCGGATAAAGCCCGCTGACGATACCAACCACCAATGACACGCCAACCCCCATAAACGCTGACTGCGCGCTGATCAGTACAGGGAAGCCAAGCGCGAGTGACATCAGATACGCCAATCCGTAACCGGTGACGACTCCGATTGCACCTCCGGCACACGTCACGGTAACCGCCTCGATCAAAAACTGAGACAAAATATCCCGACGCCGAGCGCCGACGGCCTTTCGCAGACCGATTTCCTTTGTTCGTTCGGTTACCGAAACGAGCATAATGTTCATGACTACGATGCCGCCGACAACCAGCGAAACCACCGCAACCGCGATCGTGGCGGCATAAATGCCCGACGTCGCGCTGCCGTAAATCGCCAGGAACGCATCCTGCGAATCGACGGAAAAGCCGTCATCATCGTCTGAAAACGATTTTCCGCGCCGGTTACGCATGATCGCTCGGACTTCATCCATCGCCGGTTCAAAGTCACCGGAATTATCGACCTGAACGTGAACCGTTATCGAATCACGCGACCCGAACATTCGCTGCGCGGCCGAAAACGGAATGTACACAAAGTTGTCTCGCGAAAAGCCCAGAACCTTGCCAAATGGCGTGGCGACGCCGAGTATTCGATACCGGATGCCATTGGCTCGAATTTCTTCTCCCACGACCGAGCCGGCCGATCGTCCGTTAAAAAGATTTTCGAGTAGATCGTTTCCGATGACGCAAACGTCGACACCAGCCGCTCCTTCCTGATCTGTCCATCGGCGACCGGCCTGGATTGTGATGTTCTCGATGTCGAACATCGAGGGCGTCAGTCCGCGGAGCGCGACGCCCTCGGATCTGTTTTCGGCATATTTGACTGTCGCCGAACCATTTAGCGCCATTCCTGTCCGGCTGCACAACTGACATTGCCGAGAGATCACCTCGGCATCGTCTCGTGTGATGTCTTTGCGACGATTGAACTTTACAAAATCTTCGCGGGATGTGATGACCAGCGGGCGCTTAGCCACGCTAAACACCGTCGATCCCTGCGACGAAAACGCCGTTGCCACCGTCTTATCAAGACCGCTGATGATCGTAACTACGGCTATAACCGATGTCACACCGACAATAACACCCAATAAAGTCAGGAAGGTTCTTAACGTATTTGTTCGCAGGCTGAGAATCGCGAGGCGGAAGGACTCTTTAAATATTTGGTACGAGACGCCTACGATCATTTAATCAATTATAGAGCACCGGCCAAACTTCTCCGTATCACAGGTCACGCCAGATGACTAAAAAGCACGAGATGGACAACGGCCGAGGGAAGCCAGTTATACGGAAAATACAGCACGGCTAGGTTTGGTTTTAGACGCGGCGGGAAGGCGTCTTGAAGCCGACGTGCTTTATTGCAAACAGCAAGATCGACCGTGGCACACGTCGTCAGGATAAATACGAACGATCCGTACCCACAGGATGCCATCCACTTACTTTATCCGTTCGTCCGATTCGATGCCGCCGTCCTTGATGGTGATAATGCGGTGAGCGCGTTTGGCGATGTCGGGTTCGTGTGTAACGAGGATGATGGTGTTGCCTTCCTCGTGGAGTTTTTCGAAAAGGTGCATGATCTCAATGCTGGTTTTTGAGTCGAGAGCACCGGTCGGCTCGTCGGCGAGAAGTATCGAAGGGTGATTTACAAGCGCGCGGGCGATGGCGACGCGTTGGCGCTGACCGCCGGAGAGTTCGTTCGGGCGGTGTGTCACGCGGTCGCCGAGTTCGACGGACGCAAGCGCGGCTAGAGCTTTGTCGTGACGTTC